>UQVI01000020.1 GCA_900544515.1 uncultured Oscillospiraceae bacterium
CCGTACACCTATTCACTTTATATGTTAAAGCCTACCACAAAAAACAATGGTGAAAAAACCTTTGCAATGTACATTGCATCTGCCGACACGTGGAAAACACCTTTTGAAAAGGCTATAAACTGTGAACTGACTCAGCTAAAAAGCTGCAGCAAATTCCTTCAGTTTGCAATGAATGATAAAAGCGAAACAATTAAATACAATGAGAAAACAGGTATCACATCCAACAAATACGTAGGATATGCTTCGGCTCTTTTTGACACTAACAAAAAATACTACACGCTCAGCCGATGGAACAGAGGTGTGGGTATTTATGATATCGACAAGAATGGCGATATTTATCTGGATATTCAGATTCTTGCAAATTATGAGGAAACTACAGATACCCAGTATATCGGTGACATTCACTGTGAAATGGATGTGGAAAACGGTAAATTTGATATCAAACCGAACAGTATTGTGTTTAAAGCATATGAAAATTATAAGGTTACCGATCCAAGAGATTCGGCAAAATCCAAATGGAATTGTGTAATTGATAACGAAAGTACCAATACTAATTTTAAGAGCTCTGATATTGACTGGATTGACGCAGAGTTTTCACTGAAAAACACGGCTGATAAAAACTCAATGTATTTTGAGACAATGGCAAGTAAAATTAAATGCATTGACAACATTCAATTTACACAGGGCTCTGTAGTTCTTACTGCAAAAAAAGGATATACCTTTTCAAAGCATGTTGCTGACAGCGGTAAATTTGCCGTTATAATCAACAGCGGTGATAAAAACGAATATGATATTTCATATACCTGCAGTGTGAAAACAGATAATGAGACAAGCACCCTTACAATAAAGTTCGATAAAACCTATGATAAAGAGGACTTTGACAAGGTATCCATTCAATTTGGTATGTAATTATAAATAAAATCTAAAATAAATCAATAAAAGTTGATTATCAGACTCTTGTATGATATGATTTATACTAATTTAAAATACATTATAAATGCAAAGGAGGTACAGTTTGAAATATGAAGGAAGTCTTGATTACAGCGGATTCCACATGCGACTTACCCTCTCATATCATAGAACAGCATGGTATTGAAATACTGCCTCTATCTGTACTTTTAGGTGATAAATCCTATTATGACGGTATCAATGTCTTTCCTGAAGATATATACGCTTATGTTGATCAAACAGGTACTCTCCCTAAAACTGCAGCAGTGACTCCTGCACAGTATTATGAGGTGTTTGAAAAGGCACACGATGACGGCAAGGCAGTTGTTCATATCGGACTTTCATCTGCTATCTCTTCAAGCTATCAGAATGCCTGCATTGCTGCCAGCGAGTTTGATGATGTATACTGTATTGATTCAAAAAGTCTTTGTACCGCTATGGGACTTTTGGTTTTAAAAGCTTGTGATTTCAGAGCAAAGGGATTTGATGCAAAAAAGATTTATAACAGAGTGAACACTCTTGTTCCAAAGGTAAGTACCACATTTGTGCTGGATAATCTTGAGTACCTCCACAAGGGAGGCAGATGCTCAGGTGTTGCTAAATTCAGTGCAAATATTCTGGGAATCAAGCCGAGTATCGCAGTTGACCCTGCCACCGGAAAAATGGATGTTGCAAAAAAATATCGCGGTAAAATGGAGGTTGTCTATAAGCAGTATATCAACGACTGCCTTAAAAACGCGAATAAAATTGACACGTCACGTATTGTGATTGCCAACAGCGGAGGAATCAGTCCGGATATTATCAGCTTTGCTAAAGGTGTGGTTGAGGGTAAGGCAAATTTTGATGAGGTCATTCTTGCCGATGCAAAGTGCACGATTTCCTCCCACTGCGGTCCGAAAACACTTGCAATATTTTATATAAGAAAATAATAAGAACACCTTTTAATAAGGTGTTTTTAATTTATACCAATTGTAAACTCAGTTAAGGAGAAAGGTAAACAATATGCTTAAAAATGATATTTTATACGAGCTGTTAAACAGTAATGATTACATCAGCGGTCAGTATCTCGCAGAGAAATTCGGCAAAAGCCGTGCAGCTGTATGGAAAGCGATTAAAGCACTGACTGCCGAAGGCTATGATATTTCCGCCGTTACAAATAAGGGCTATCGCCTGACAGAAAATAATGATTTAATTTCCGAGCACAGCATAAAATCATATTTAAAACATAATGTAGATGTAATCTACTATCCGTCAGTGGACTCAACAAACAATTGCTGCAAAAGACTTCTTGCCGACGGAAGAGAAGGAATTTTCCTTGTAACAGCTGACGAGCAGACAGCCGGCAGGGGCAGACAGGGCAAAAGCTTCTATTCGCCGCCGCTTACCGGAATCTATTTCAGTGTTGTTATAAGACCTCACACCTCTCTTCATAATGCTGTGACTGCTACTACGGCAGCTGCTGTTTCCGTGTGCAGAGCAATTGAAAAAATCACGGATAAAAAGCCGAAAATCAAATGGGTAAATGATGTTTATCTGGACAACAAAAAAATCTGCGGAATATTAACAGAAGCAATTACCAATTTTGAGGACGGAACGGTTGACAGTGTAATTGTCGGTATAGGAATCAATATTAAAACCACCTGCTTCCCTGACGATGTTACTGTTGCAGGAAATCTGAATACCGATATCAGCAGGAGCAGACTCATTGCAGCAGTCACCGACGAGCTGCTGGAAATTGCCGACAGAGGATATAAAAGCTTTATTGATTACTACCGCAGCCATTCACTGGTTATCGGTGAAAAAATAAAATTCATACAAAACTCAAAGGTAACGCCTGCACTGGCAGTTGCTATTGATGAAACAGGCGGACTTGAGGTTGAACTTGAAAACGGCGAACATACTGTACTTCGCAGCGGAGAAATCAGCATTAGAAAAATTTAATATACTTTTTTGAAAATTAGGACTTGATTATTTTAAATTCGTCTGCTATAATGTACAAAACGCTTTAAAGTGATGTGACTTTAAAGCGTTAAAGTACAAATGATAAAAGCGAGGTATTTATTATGGCACCGAGAAAAGGTAACCTTATGACCGTACGCACAGACGTAAAGGTTTTGGATGCAACAATCAGAGACGGTGGTCTTTGCAATAATTTTGAATTTACAGATGAATTTGTTACAGAGCTTTATAAAACCAATATAAAATCAGGTGTTGACTATATGGAGTTCGGTTACCGTGCTTCAAAAAATCTTTTCGACCCAAAGGATTTCGGAAAATGGAAATTCTGTGACGAAACTGATATCAGAAGCATTGTTGGTGACAATGTATCAGATATGAAAATTGCAGTAATGGCGGATGTAGGAAGATGCGATTTTAAAGAAGATTTCATTCCTAAATCAGAATCCGTAATTGATATGGTGCGTGTGGCATGCTACATTCATCAGATTCCGTCAGCAATTGAAATGATTGAGCATTTTAACAAGCTAGGCTACGAAACCACCTGTAATATTATGGCGATCAGCCAGGCAAACTCAGAGCAGGTGGAAGAGGCTCTTGAAATGCTTGGACAGAGCAGTGTAGATGTTATTTATCTCGTTGACTCCTATGGCTCCCTTTATCCGGAATCAGCAGGCAAGCTTGCTAAAACCTATCTTGAAATCGGTGAAAAATACGGCAAGGCAATCGGCTTCCATGCACATAACAATCAGAATCTTGCCTTTGCAAATACCATTGAAACACTTTCATACGGTGTATCCTATCTTGACGCAACCGCATCTGGTATGGGCAGAGGTGCAGGCAACTGTGCTATGGAGCTGCTCTTGGGCTTCCTTAAAAATCCGAAATACAACCTTTACAGCCTGCTCACCTTCCTTGAAAAATATATTATTCCGCTCAAGGAAAGCGGTGTCGTATGGGGATACGATGTACAGTATATGCTCACAGGACAGCTTAATCGTCATCCGCGTGAGGCAATGGCATTCACTGCCGACAAAAGACAGGATTACTGTGAATTTTATAAAGGTCTGCTTGACAACGACTAATCAAAGTATTATAATCAAATCAACTTAATAAGTCAGGGGTGCTGAAATATTTTCGGCTGAGATTATACCCTTTGAACCGTACGTTAGCACGAACGGCAAAGACTATGTAATTGGCATAATTGCACCCTATTCTGACATTTTGTTTGAATAGGGTTTTTCTTTTTCTTTTGACTTGTTAGGAATCTGATGAAAGGAGTGCTGTTTATGAAAGCGAGTGTTGCGATTCAGGTTTTACCTGATGTTCAGAGTGAAGATGAGCTTATCCGCATTGTAGATGAGGTTATTGCCTACATTAAAAGCACAGGTCTTAACTGCTATGTAGGTCCGTTTGAAACAACGATCGAAGGCGAAAGCTACGACCAGCTTATGGAAATTGTTGCAAACTGTCAGAAGGTTGCAATAAGTGCAGGCTGTCCGAGTGTAAGTGCTTATATCAAAGTTGTTTACAACCCTGAAGGCGAGGTTCTCACCATTGACAAAAAAGTTACAAAACATCACCAATAAAATTGCACCGGCAATTGCAATTATAGCGGTACTGCTCATATGGTATTTCTGCTGTGAGGGTGAGTTGATTCCGGCATATATGCTGCCGTCGCCTGCTGATGTATTCAATGCCTTTGTCAATAATTTTTCCATTATGACAGAGCAGGCACAGGTTACACTTCAGGAGGCTGTTTACGGACTCGGGATAGGAATTCTTCTTGCATTTCTTGTTGCAACGCTTATGGACAGATTTTCTTTTTTATATAAAGCAATTTATCCGATACTCATAATCACACAGACCATACCGACTATTGCTATTGCACCGCTGCTTGTTTTGTGGATGGGCTTTGGTATGGCACCGAAAATCACCTTGATTACATTAACCACCTTTTTTCCGATTTCCGTCGGACTGCTGGAGGGATATCAGTCCGTTGACAGTGATGAAATCAATATGATGCGTTCAATGGGCGCAAACCGATTTCAGATATTCAGACATATCAAGCTGCCTACTGCTGCTCCTGCATTCTTTTCAGGACTGCGAATCTCAGCAGCATATGCTGTTGTGGGTGCAGTAATATCGGAATGGTTGGGTGGTTTTAAGGGACTCGGTGTATATATGACAAGGGTTCAGAAGGCATATGCCTTTGACAAGATGTTTGCTGTAATCGTATTTGTTTCAGCAATCAGCCTGCTGCTTATGGCACTTGTCAGCCTGCTGCAAAAAATTGCAATGCCCTGGCAGAGAAAGAAAAAGGAAATTTAATTATGAAATTCAAAAAATTAACAGCCCTGATTATGGCTGTTGTATTAATTATCAGCCTTGCTGCCTGCAGTAAAGCCAATGACAGGAAGAAAGATACTGATGAAAAAACAAAATTAACTGTATGCCTTGACTGGACACCGAACACAAACCACACCGGTATGTTCGTTGCTCTTGATAAGGGATATTATGATGAGGCAGGTCTGGATGTGGAAATCGTTCAACCGCCTGAAAACACAGGTGCTGTTCAGGTTTGTGCATCAGGTCAGGCTCAGTTTGCTGTTGAATTTCAGGACACTCTTGCTCCTGTATTCACATCAGATACACCTCTCGGTGTCACCTCCGTCGCTGCGCTTCTTCAGCACAATACATCAGGTATTATGTCAAAAGCCGGTGAAGGTATGGACAGACCTAAAGGTCTTGAGGGAAAAACATTTTTAACATGGAATTCGCCAACAGAACTGGCTATTATGAAAAATGTTGTAAATAATGACGGCGGTAACTGGGATAATGTTAAGCTTATTCCGAATACAGTTACCGACGAGGCACAGGACATTAATAACAATCCTGACCACGCAATATGGGTGTTCTATGCATGGTCAGGTATCAATGCTAAGGTGAATAATGTTGATGTTGATTATTTCTATTTCAAGGACATCAACGAGACCTTTGATTACTACACACCTGTTCTTATCGGAAACAACGATTTTCTTGCTGACAATCCGGATGCTGCAAAGGCTTTCCTTTCTGCAACAAAAAAAGGATATGAATACGCCATTGAGAATCCGGAAGAGGCTGCTGATATTCTTATAAAATCCGATGAAACAGGTTCACTCATCGGCAGTGAAAAACTTGTTTATGAAAGTCAGAAATGGATTGCCGAGCAGTATATTGCCGATGCTGAAAAATGGGGCTACATTGACCCTCAGCGCTGGGACAGATTTTATGCTTGGCTCTGGAACAATAAGCTTGTTGAAAAAGAACTGCCTGCAGGAACAGGCTTTACAAACGATTATCTGGAATAAATTATGGAAATTTTAAAGGCGGAAAAAATCTGCAAAAGCTTTGACGATAACCATGTTCTGAATGATGTTACCATCACGCTCAATCAGGGTGAAATCGTAAGTCTTCTCGGAGTAAGCGGCTCAGGAAAAACCACACTGTTCAATATACTGTCAGGAATCTACAAGCCTGACAACGGACAGGTTTTCCTGCACGGTGAGGATATAACAGGCTGTCCGGGAAAAATCAGCTATATGCTGCAAAAGGACCTGCTGCTGCCATACAAGAAGATAATTGATAATGTATCTCTGCCGCTTGTTCTTTCCGGGATAAAAAAGAAAGAGGCACGCTTAAAGGCAAAGGAGCACTTTGCAGAATTTGGCATAAACGGTACGGAAAACAAGTACCCTGCCGAGCTTTCAGGTGGTATGCGTCAGCGAGCTGCTCTTTTAAGAACCTATCTTGCCTCTGACGGTGTTGCACTTCTGGACGAGCCTTTCAGTGCACTGGATACAATCACAAAGGGAATTATACACAAATGGTATCTTGATGTTATGAAAAAAATTAACCTATCAACCGTATTTATAACACATGATATTGATGAGGCGATTCTCCTTTCCGACAGAATTTACATCTTGTCAGGCAAACCCGGAACAATCACAGATGAAATTGTTATTGATGTTCCTAAGCCGAGAAAAGATGATTTCAATCTCAGCGATGAATTTCTGCAGTACAAACGTAAAATTGTCAATTCCCTTCATTTAACATAGTATGATTCATAAAAAATCCGCAGGGCCCTGTGACAAAGGTCTTGCGGATTTTTATTTGTTATTTTACTTTAATTTTCTGTGTTGTTGCCCAGTAGCTGTAAACGTTCTTTCCGTTCACCTTATTAAAGGAGCGGATGCGGACATAATATGTCTTTTTGCCTTGCTGAGTGGTAAATGTGGATACATTCTGCTTGCTTGATACAACGGCACTTTTTACATTGGATTTAAAATCCTTTGAGGTTGACCACTGTATCTGATAGCCTGAGCAGTTCACCCTGTACCAATACAGCTTAATATTTTTTGCCGACGGACTGCTTATACCTCTTACCGTAATGGTCTGAGGTCTTACGGAGTCTGACAACAGGCTGCTCTTATATCCGATTTTCTTCTGGCTGTCCTGTGTAAAGGCTGCCACTCTGAAATAAACAAGCTCTCCTGTTTTGAGTCCCTTAACCGTATAGGAATTATTGTTATAACCGCTAATGTCCTTTATTGTCTCATACTTTTTCGTTGACGGATAATAGCGGTAAATTCTGTATCCCGATACTCCGGTCTTTTTATTCCATGTCAATGTTATTGATGATTTGCTTCTTGCGGTTGTTTTTAGTCCGGTTACTGCATCAGCAATGGTATACTTTGTATTGATTGCAGAATATGCACCATAGATCAGCTTACCGCTGTTGTCCTTGCGTCCGCATTTTACACTTACATTGTATTCATTTCCGGGAGTAAGGTTGGAAATAGTGATACTGTTTGTTGTAACCTTCTTTGAAAAGCCTTTGCCTGTCAGATTGTTCTTAACATAAACATAATAGGTATCCGCTCCTGTTACGGCTTTCCACGAAAAGGACAGAGAGTTTGTCGTTCTGTCCTTCAATGTAATGACAGCCGTTCGGTCAGGCTTAATGAGAAATTTGAACTGATAGCTTTTACCCTTATAATCATTTATTCCATTAGCTGTTATACGTGCCGTTCCGACATTTATATTATTTCGATAGGTTAACACATAGTCTTCACCCTCAGTAAGTATAACATCATCGTCTGTTATAACAGGCTTTGGCGTAATCTCCTTACCGGTGTAAATATACGGCTTAAGTTCCTGTGCATTGTCCTTGAAATACCAGAAATTCACATCGGCACCGCCGCTTATTCCGTCCACCTTTCCTGTTTCCGTATACTGCCAGAAATCAAATTCACCGCTGTAGGACGTATTCGTCGTGTAATGTGCAAGCCATATTTTATAATCCTCGCTGATTTGCTCTGCATTCAGATGGTTCATAAGAAAGCTTGCATTGGCATAAAGACATCCGTCATATCCTGCCTTGCTCACTTCTCCCAAAAAGGCAAGTGCATTATTTGTCATCGCATCCTTTGAAAGCTTTGCGCTGTCAAGCCTTCCGGCTGATGTGCCTGCAAACTCATAATCCATAACTACAGGTAAAGTAATATTATAATTCCTGATTGCAGAAAGCATTTTCTGTGCCTCCTGCACGGCTTCAAACGCATTCAGTGCCTGTGAATACCAATAAGCACCGACTGCCAGTCCTGCATCAAGCGCCTTTGTAATATTCGTTTTATATGCAGTATCATAGTTAAGTGAAAATTTTGATTTTGTATATCCTGTATATCCGATACGCACAAAAACAAAATCTATTCCTGCCTCCTTCAGCTTTTTAAAATCAACTGTTTTATCGTGCTGTGACACATCAACACCGTTAATTTTCTGACAGTCATCAAATTTTGTCTGATGCGTATATGTATAATTTGTATATGGACTTTTTGTTTTCGTTGCAGCCAGAGCAACTGTTGCCGGCTGAAATGCAAAAAGCATCACCATAACAAATGAAAAAATCCTTATACCCCTTTTCAAATAATCAACCTTTCTGCTGTTCGCTGTACCAATAATTCAAATCGACATATTTGCTGCTCACGCTGTCAGCCTGTCCTGACCGTGAATACTGCCATATGTCATAATCAATTTCAAAGGTAACATTATCATTATAATCGGCTGCCCAGAGGACTGTATCTCTGTCAATATTCTTTGAATTAAAATTGTAATAAAATACACTTGATGAGGCATAGATACCTGCTATATATCCTTTTTTGCGCACTTTGTCACAGAATGCATTAACGACAGCAGTATTCTCTTCAGCACTGAGATTGCTGTCTGCCAGTCTGCCTGTATGATATCCGTTATCATCGGCAGGATATTCAAAATCAATCATAACAGGCAAGGACAAATCATAATGCTTAATCATATTCATAACGAAATCAGCTTCCTCCTCAGCCTCATCCTCATTTACTGCCTGCGTATAAAAATAAACGCCAAAGGGTATTCCTGCCTTTTGTGCCGCTTTCATATTCTTTTTTGCGGTTTTATCCTCGTACACAGTACCATTGCCGTATCCCCTGTACCCCACACGGATGAAAGCAAAATCAAATTCATCTGCAACACTGTCCCAGTCAATATCTCCATTGTGCTCCGAAACGTCAATACCCTGTGCAATCTCCTTACCGAAATCATATACTGTCTGCGGTGTTCTTTTATAAGTCTTGGTAATAACAACCGACGAAACAATTACTGCAATGACAAGCACAGCCGCTATTGCTCCAATGAGTGTCTGCGGCTTCAATTCTGTTTTTTTCGTATTTTTCTTTTTTAATTTTTTCCTGCTTTTTACAGCCATAATGAATCTCCTCTGGAAGTAAACAAGCTAGCCAAACAAAATAAGGCTTGACTCTTGCTCGGCTATATTATCATATAACGAAAATAAAATCCATAACCCTCAGACAATTATAACAGAAAGTTAACATTATTAGAAAAAATTAGGCAGTAGATATTTACCAAATACAAGCATGGTTTAAAGTGTGTTATTGACATATTCTTTTTATGTTTTATAATATTAGACAATAAAGAATTAAAAAGGTGATGAAACAAATGGATAATATAAACAATATTGAATTCAAAAGAAAGCTTCCTATTCCAAAGGAGATAAAAGCAGAGATGCCCCTTTCGGAAAAGGCTGAAAAAATCAAGACTAAGCGTGATGCCGAAATTGCAGATGTCTTCACAGGCAAAAGCAATAAGTTCCTTCTTATAATCGGTCCATGCTCTGCTGACAGACCGGATTCTGTTCTTGATTACATTCATCGTCTGGCACTCATTCAGCCTGAAGTTGAGGACAAGGTTTTAATCATTCCGAGAATTTATACAGGAAAGCCGAGAACAACAGGCGCAGGCTATAAGGGAATGCTCCATCAGCCTGATCCGGATAAAAAGCCTGATATGCTTGAGGGTATCAAGGCTATACGTGCGCTCCACAAGGATGCAATAGAGCAGACAGGACTTACCTGTGCTGACGAAATGCTTTATCCTCAGAATTACAGATATCTTTCGGATTTGCTTTCCTACATCGCAATCGGTGCACGTTCGGTTGAGAATCAGGAGCACAGACTTGTTTCATCAGGAATAGATGTTCCTGTCGGTATGAAAAATCCCACCAGCGGTGACCTTTCCATTATGCTCAATGCGATTAAAGCTGCACAGAGCGGTCACACCTTCCTTTACAGAGGCTGGGAGGTTGAGTCAAAGGGTAATCCGCTTGCTCACGCAATTTTAAGAGGAAGTGTAAGCAAGCACGGTAATAACCACGCAAATTACCACTACGAGGATTTAAAGCAGTTATTTGATATGTACTGCAGCGGCGGTTATGAAAATCCTGCCGTTATCGTTGACACCAACCATTCAAATTCCGGCAAGCAGTATCTTGAGCAGGTACGAATTGCAAACGAGGTGCTCCACTCCATGCGTCACAGCAATGATGTAAAATCAATGGTAAAGGGCTTTATGATTGAGTCTTACATTGAGGATGGCTGCCAGAAGGTTGAGGACGGTGTTTACGGCAAGTCCATCACTGACCCTTGTATCGGCTGGGATAAGACAAAGGAAATGATTTACAGCATTGCAGAACAGCTGTAAATAGAGAAAACTTTTTATTGAAATAAAGATGAATCAGCGTATAATATGAATGTAATATAATTTTGAGAGGTAAAACTATGCTGAATAAAAGAAAGGTTGTTATCATAGGTGCCGGCCACGTTGGCTCACATGTAGCAATGGCGCTCTGTTTTCAGGGCACCTGCGATGAAATCGTATTTATTGACAAGGATAATGCAAAGGCGGTCAGCAACTGCTACGATGTGGCAGATGCCTGCCTGTTTTTAGGCTCAACAACTAAAATCAGTGTTGGTGACTATAACGACTGCAAGGATGCAGATATTATCGTTATCTCCATCGGTATGCCGAGAAAGCCGGGACAGACAAGACTTGAGATGCTTGATGATTCCGTAATTATGCTTAAGGACGTTGTTGAAAATCTTAAACCGATCGACTTCAAGGGTATCATTGTTTCCATTACAAACCCTGCTGACATCATTGCTGATTATGCAAGAAAGCATTTAGGTCTGCCAAGAGAAAGATGCTTCTCAACAGGAACATCACTCGACACCGCAAGACTTAAAAGAACGGTAAGCGAGCTTGCTGATATCGACAGAAGAAGTGTTACAACCTGTGCAATCGGTGAACACGGTGACTCCTCCTTTGTTCCATTCTCATCACTTACGCTCGGCGGCAAGCACTACAAAGAACTGCAGGAGGCTAAGCCTGAAAAATATAATAAACTGACTGAGGAATTTGTTCTTGAAAGAACACGTTATATCGGATACGATATTATCAATGGTAAAGGCTCAACAGAATTCGGCATCGGTGCTGCCTGTGCGGATATATGCAAGGCAATCTTCCACGACGAAAAAAGAGTTATTCCTGCGTCTGTTCTGCTTGACGGTGAATACGGTATGCACGATGTTGCCTGTGGTGTTCCATGTGTTATCGGCAGAAATGGTATTGAAGATATTATTGAGCTGCCGCTTAACGATAAGGAGAAGGAACAGCTCGAATATACCTGCAAGGTTATCAGAGAAAATATTGAAAGAGCAGAAAAAATATAAATAAAGATTATTATTCAGCAAAAGCAACGGCATATACCGTTGCTTTTTGTGTTATTGTACAAAAAACACCTGCAATTCTTATTGCTTTTCACAATTGACTTTACCGCTTTTATGTGTTAAACTGTTTTTAATATAATACACAAAAAGAATATAAGAGAGGTATTTTTATGAGCAAATTTATTAAAAGGCTAAGTGCGCTTTTGCTTGCTGTTGTTATGATTTGCAGTCTGTTTGCCGGTTGTTCTGCCGATTCTCAGGAAAAAGAAAAAGACGGCAAATACAAAATCGGAATCTGCCAGCTTATGCAGCATAATGCTCTGGACAAGGCGACGAAAGGCTTTCAGGATGCATTAATAGAGCTTCTTGGCGAAGACAAGGTTGAATTTCTGTATCAGAATGCATCCGGAGACAGCGCTGCCTGTGCTACAATTGCAAATCAGTTTGTTTCCAACAATGTTGATTTAATTATGGCAAACGCTACACCTGCCTTACAGGCTTGTACTACAGCAACTGCTGCATCTAAAATCCCTGTTGTAGCCACTTCTATAACCAATTTCGGAGTAGCACTCGACATTGAAATGGGAGCAACAGATGCAACAGGAATCAATGTAACGGGAACACACGATCTTGCACCGCTGGAAAAACAGGCTGAACAGCTTACCACACTGTTCCCTGAAGCAAAAAATGTAGGCATTCTTTATTGTTCATCAGAGGCGAATTCTAAATTCCAGGCAACAGGAATGGAGGATATACTCAAAGCTCAGGGCTTAAATGTGACAGCATTCACATTCTCTGATTCAAACGATTTACAGGCAGTTGCAAAGAAAGCCGCTGCCGCATCTGATGTAATTTATATTCCCACAGATAATACTGTTGCTGATAATGGTTCTGTTGTTGATGCGGCTTGCACAGAGGCAAAAACACCTATCATTTCAGGTGAATCAGATGCTTGTGCAGCATACAGAGGTGTTGCAACATATTCAATTGATTTCTATGAAATAGGTTATAATTCAGGCAAAATGGCTTATGAAATTCTTGTTAATGGTGCAGACCCTGCAACAATGAATATTCAGGCTCCACAGAAGCTCACTGCTCAATATCTGCCTGAAAAAGCTGAAGAATTCAACGTTAACATCCCTGAAGATTATGTTGTACTTGAAACAGAATAAACATTTTGGAGGAATATTTTATGAACAAACTTATTAAAAAGATCACAGCGGTTGCATTATCAGCCGTTTTGGTGGGCGGATGTCTTGCAGGCTGCTCATCACAGGAATCTAAGGAAACTGAAAAGAAAACAGAATTCAAGGTTGGTATCTGCCAGCTTATGCAGCATGATGCACTTGACGCAGCAACAAAAGGTTTTCAGGATAAACTTAATGAATTAGCATCAGCAAACGGTGTTACAATCACTTACGATGTTCAAAATGCATCCGGTGATTCTACTGCTTGCGCAACAATTGCAAATCAGTTTGTATCCAACAAATACGATCTTGTTATGGCAAATGCAACCCCTGCACTTCAGGCTTGTGCAACAGCTACAGCAGCATCAAAAACGCCTGTCGTTGCAACATCCGTTACAGATTTCGGTGTTGCTCTTGGTATTGATATGGCACCTACAGATGCAACCGGAATTAATGTTACAGGTACAAATGATCTTGCACCGCTTGCAGATCAGGCACAACAGATTCTCGACCTATTCCCCGACACCAAGAAGGTTGGCTGCATCTACTGTTCAGCAGAAGCAAACTCACAATTTCAGGTTGACGGCGTAAAAGAGGCACTGGAGGCTAAGGGTGTTGAGTGTAATTTCTATTCATTTGCAGACTCAAACGATATTCAGGCAGTAGTGAATAAGGCTGCTTCCGAATCAGATGCTATTTATATTCCAACAGACAATACAGCAGCATCAAACGGCGGTATTATTTCAGCTGCCTGCAAAGAGGCTAACATTCCTATTATTGCAGGTGAAGAAGGTATTTTCAAAAACACAGATGCGGTTGCAACACTTTCACTTTCTTTCTATGAAATTGGTGCAAAGGCCGGCGAAATGGCTTTTGATATTCTCGTTAACGGTACAGATCCTGCTACAATGAACATATGGCAGACAAGCAATCTCACATATTACTACAATGAGGAGATGGCTAAGTCATTCGGTATTACTGTTCCTGAAAATTACACAGCATACAATTTTACTGAAGCTGAATAATAAATCTATAAATCAGTTGACTATTTATTAAATTTATTCTATAATTTGAATAAAATATCATAATAAGGGCAATAAGGTAATACTTATTGCTCTTGTTTTTGGAAAAGAGGTTATTATATGGAAGCATTCTTCAATGCGATTCCAGGTGCAATAGGACAAGGTCTTATCTGGGGCATAATGGCAATAGGAGTTTACATTACATTCCGAGTTCTTGATTTCGCTGACCTTACTGTTGACGGAACTCTTGCTACAGGCGGCGCGGCTCTGGTTATGGCTATGTTTGCCGGCTGTAATGTTTACGTGGCACTTATCATTGCATTTATTGCCGGATGTCTGGCCGGACTTGTAACGGGTATACTGAATACCATTTTGGGTATTCCGCCAATACTTGCAGGTATTCTTACGCAGCTTGCACTCTATTCAATAAATCTTAGAATTTTAGGAAAATCAAATCAACCGCTTTCAGTATACAAATACAAACTTCTTGCAAGTATGACAGCTATATCAAAGGCACTTATTGTGGTTGCTGTTATAGCAGTTGTAATTATTGCAATTTTATATTGGTTCTTTGACACAGAAATCGGTCACTCTATCAGGGCAACAGGCTCCAATCACAATATGGCAAGAGCAAATGGTATAAATATCGACGCTACAAAAATCGTTGCACTTGTCCTTTCAAACGGACTTGTAGCACTTGCCGGCGGACTTCTTTCACAGTATCAGGGCTTTGCTGATGTTAATATGGGAAGAGGTGCAATTGTTGTAGGTCTCGCTGCAGTAATTATCGGTGAGGTTATTTTCGGGAAAATATTCAAGAATTTTGCTCTCAGACTTGTTGGTGTTGTTTTAGGCGGAGTTATCTATTATATTGTAATGCAATTTGTTATAAGTCTTGGACTTAATACAGATGATTTAAAGCTTTTAACTGCTGCAATCGTTGCAGTATTTCTTGGTATTCCTTATCTCAAAAATCAATATGCGCAAAAGCATATTAAGGTGAAGGAGGTTAAAGAGTAATGCTTGAAATTAAAAATGTTCACAAAACCTTTAATCCCGGAACAATAAATGAAAAGAAGGCCCTCAACGGTATTGACCTTGTTCTTAATGAGGGCGATTTTGTAACTGTTATCGGCGGTAACGGTGCGGGTAAATCAACAATGCTCAATATGATTGCCGGCGTTTATCCTGTTGACTGCGGAACAATTACCATTGACGGCGTTGATGTAACAAGGCTCCCTGAGCATAAGAGAGCAAAATATGTCGGAAGGGTTTTCCAGGACCCTATGACAGGAACTGCAGCAGATATGCAGATTGTTGAAAATCTGGCACTTGCAGCACGTCGCGGACGCAGAAGAGGACTGAAATTCGGAGTTACCCGCAAGGAAAAGTCAGAGTACGCTAAGGTTCTTGAAAGCCTTGATCTCGGTCTTGAAACAAGACTTACATCAAAGGTCGGACTTCTTTCAGGCGGACAGAGACAGGCTATCACCCTTCTTATGGCAACACTCAGAAAACCGAAGCTGCTCCTCCTTGACGAGCACACTGCAGCTCTTGACCCTAAAACAGCTCACAAGGTACTTGAGCTTACACAGGATATCGTGGCTAAGGATAACCTGACAACCATTATGATTACACATAATATGAAGGACGCTATCGCAATCGGTAACCGCCTTATTATGATGAACGACGGCAAGATTATTTACGATGTATCCGGTGAGGAAAAGAAGAACCTCACAACTGCAGACCTGCTGGCAAAATTCAGAGTTACATCAGGCGAAGAGCTTGACAACGACAGAATACTTCTTTCAACAGAGGCAAATGAATAAATTTGATATATACAAAAACAAACCGCGAACAGAAAGCTGAGGCACGATAACGAAGTGTTGCTTAAAATCATTATCTTTTCAGCTATAATTGCGTTAAAA
>UQVI01000021.1 GCA_900544515.1 uncultured Oscillospiraceae bacterium
TACGAGATTCGCCTTAGTCTCGTGGGCTCGGAGATGTGTATAAGAGACAGCATAGGAATCGTGCATTTTACCATTCTCATCCCAAGTTACACTTGATGCCCAATAATATACTTTACCATCACTGTCTTTATACTGTGAGGAATACTCTGCATTTTCCTGTTTTACAAATTCCTGCTTACTGTCATATACAAAATATCCCTTTTCATCCACAAAGGAGTAATCATTGTCAAAGGATTCCCCTGTAGTCAAATTTGTGTATGAACCTTTCAAAGTATCTGAATCAAAGGAATAGCAATACTTATTTCCGTTTGCATCAAAATACGGAATGTTTTATAGGTGTATGCATTGCCTAAGGCATCATAATGAAGCAGCTTATAATCATAGCTGATTGTACCGTCCTTATTAAAATTCACATAATTTGCAGGATAATAAACATTGCCGTTTTCATCATAAAAGGTTACATCAGTAAGATGCGAATATCCATTACCCTGAGAATTATACCATCTGTTATTCTCTGACTCCATATTACATAAGCAGACACCAATAAACATAACAACTGCAAGTATAAATAATACCTTAAATGCTAATGCAAATATTAAAGCTAATATAAATAAGACATTGTGACTTAATTGCACAATATTCATCCAACTTCTCATCGTATATTATAAGTACATCTTAACACAATAAAATATCTGTGTAAAGAAAAAGAGCGTCTCAAACGAGACGCTCTAAACAACGATTTAATTAGCCGTTGATCTGCTTTGCGATTTCTTCTGCGAAGTTCTCTTCTCTCTTCTCAAGGCCGTCGCCCTTCATCATACGGATGAAGCCTGTAGCCTTGATTTCAGTACCAAGCTCTTTAGCAACTGAATCAATATAGCCCTTAACTGAACCCTGAAACAGGTCGCCGCGAACGAACTCCTGCTCAACAAGGCAATTTTCTTTATAATACTTGCCCATCTTACCTGCAGCAATCTTAGCAAGAACTGCCTCAGGCTTAGAAGCCATTTTAGGATCTTCCTTCATCTGAGCAGCAAGGATACCCTGCTCGTGCTCAACAACCTCAGCAGGAACTGAAGCCTGATCAAGGTAGCTTGGGTTCATTGCAGCAATCTGCATAGCAACATTTTTACCCATAGCCTCAAACTCAGCTGTGTCAGCCTTAGACTCATCAGCAACATCAAAGCCAATCATAACACCAACTGCACCGCCGCCGTGAATGTATGTTGAAACAATACCATCCATAAGCTCAAAACGGCGAACCTTCATATTCTCACCAATAGCAAGAACGAGGTCATTAAGAGTTTCAGTTACTGTTCTGCCTGTGCCGTTGAACTCTGTTGCACAAAGAGTCTCAACATCAGCAGGATTTGTAGCAATAATTGTCTTTGCAACACCTGTTACAAAGTCCATAAACTTTTCATTCTTTGCAACGAAGTCAGTCTCTGAGTTAACCTCAACAACTACACCCTTCTTTGCAGCCTTATCATAATAAGGAAGAACTACACCCTCAGCAGCAATTCTTGCAGCCTTCTTCTGTGCAGCAGCAAGACCTCTTTCACGAAGATAGTCAATTGCCTTATCCATATCACCGTCAGACTCAACGAGAGCCTTTTTACATTCCATCATACCAACGCCGGTCTTCTCACGAAGAGCCTTTACGTCCTGAGCTGTAAATGCCATTATATTATCCTCCTGTTTATAGTAGTATAAATGATTAATTATTCAGCAGCTTCCTCTGCTGTCTCTTCAGCAGGAGCCTCATCAGCTGTGTCCTTACCGTCACGACCCTCGATAACAGCGTCAGCCATTGCACCTGCAATAAGCTTAACTGCACGGATTGCGTCGTCGTTACCAGGAATTACATAGTCGATTTCATCAGGGTCACAGTTTGTATCAACGATAGCAACGATAGGAAGACCTAACTTCATAGCCTCTGATACAGCGATTCTCTCCTTGCGAGGATCAACGATGAACATAGCATTAGGAATCTTCTTCATCTCTGTGATACCGCCGAGATACTTCTCAAGCTTTTCGATTTCAAGCTCAAGGCCAACAACTTCCTTCTTAGGAAGAAGATCAAAAGTACCGTCCTCACGCATAGCCTTAAGCTGAGCGAGACGAGCTACTCTGCCGCGGATTGTCTTGAAGTTTGTGAGCATACCGCCGAGCCATCTTGCGTTAACATATGGCATTGCACAACGCTCTGCCTCTTCCTTTACAGACTCCTGAGCCTGCTTCTTTGTACCAACGAAGATGATTGAACCGCCGTCTGCTGCAAGGTCACGAACGTACATATAAGCCTCATCAAGCTTCTTAACTGTCTTCTGAAGGTCGATGATGTAGATGCCGTTACGCTCTGTGAAGATGTACTCAGCCATTTTAGGGTTCCATCTTCTTGTCTGATGTCCAAAGTGAACACCTGCTTCTAAAAGCTGTTTCATTGAAACTACATTTGCCATTATAATTTCCTCCTTTAAGGTTAAATCCTCCGCATTCAGCCTGGCAAAGCCATTGTTTATAACCTCAGGCTTAGCTGATATGCGTGCGTATTCGCGTTCATTTTCACGAATGCTGGAACATTATAACAAAAAAGGCCTGAAAAATCAAGCCTTTTTATTGTTTTTATATTATTTAGCTGTTGCAATTATATCACAGAGCTCATTATATGTAATACCGACTGCAGCCGCCTCCTGCGGGAGCAGGCTTGTAGGTGTCATACCAGGAAGAGTATTAGCCTCAAGGCAATATGCATCATTGTTTTCATCAAGAATAAAATCAACCCTTGAATAAAAACCGAGACGAAGTGCCTTATGCACATTTAAAGCGCTTTCCTGCAAAAGCTTACATACAGTTTCACTTATCTCAGCGGGACAGATTTCCTCAGTCAGACCTGACTGATATTTATTTTTGTAATCATAAAAACCATTCAGCGGCCTGATTTCAATAGGCGGCAGTGCCTTGCCGTCAAGTATTCCTACAGAAAATTCTCTGCCATCTATCTTATCTTCAATGACAACAAAATCCTCATATTGTCTTGCGCAATCAACAGCAGTATTAAGCTCGGCTTCGTTTTCCACTATTGTTACACCCACACTGGAGCCACAGCTGCATGGTTTAACCACACAGGGAAATTTCACATCGCTGAAATTATTATTATCTTTAATATCAATATACTTCCAATCAGCAGTTAAAATACCGTTGTCACGCATCATCCGCTTGGATAAATCCTTATCCATTGCCAGAAGGCTGCCTGCATAACCCGTGCCTGTGTATCTGATTTCATTCAAATCAAAAATGGCCTGTAATTGTCCGTTTTCACCTGCTGCACCATGCAACGCTAAAAACACCATATCCGCCTGCTTACAGAGTTCTATCACTCCGTTACCGATCATACCGTAATCGTTTTTGACAGATAATTTAATTTTTCCCAAATCAGGTTCCTGCTCGGAAACGGAATACAAATATCTGAAATCGGATTTATTATTTCTGTAAACGGGCTCTATCTCTTTATTGTTTTCTCCAAAATATAAATCAAGCAGCATTACATTATGTCCGTTTTCTATAAGTGCATTTGAGATTAAAGCACCTGAAGAAAGAGAAACATCTCTTTCAGGACTGAGACCGCCTGCTAAAACTACTATATTCATTTTCAACCTCATTAAAATACTATTTAATATAAAGTTTCATAACCTGTGCACGTGCCTTCGCCTCCAGCGAATCATCAAGAGGTGCAAGGTTTGATTTACCATACTTATGTTCCAGTGCTTTTGAAATAAGAAGATCTGCAAAATCAGGATTTTTAGGTAAAACAGGTCCATGAGAATATGTGCCGAATGTGTTTTTAAATCTAACACCTTCTGTACCATCTTCACCGTTATTTCCAAAGCCTTTAATCATTTTGCCGAGCGGTTCAACACCTTTGCCGAGATACGTTCTGCCACTGTGATTTTCAAAGCCGACAACCTCAATGCCCTCTTTTGTTTTATATGCATAGTTGCCGATCATACGTTCTTCCTTACCTTCAGTATAAAAATCAAGAGCACCCATATATTCCAGCATTTTACCGTCGTAAGTTTTATAGTATTTACCAAGCATCTGGTAGCCGCCGCAGATCGCCAGCACAACTGTGCCATTATGGATTGCTTTATTGATTTCAGCATCCTTGCCCTTTTTCAGATCGTCAAGAAGAACATCCTGCTCAAAGTCCTGGCCGCCGCCGATAAAGAGTATATCATAATCATCGGCATTAAAGCTTTTACCCATTGTAATTGCGTCGGTATGAACATCAATCTGCCTTGCCATCATTCTTTCGGTAAGAGCGATTATATTTCCCCTGTCGCCGTAAAGATTCAGCATATCCGGGTAGAGATGTGCAATTCTGATTATCATTCCCAAAAGTCCTTACCTCCCAGTCTCTTTGCAATAACAGGACGCATTGTCATCATTGATGTATATGTCGGAACAATATAAACATCCCTGCCCTGAGCAGTTGCTATATCAACTAATTTATCGTAATCTTCATTCTCAATGACCTTGATTTCCCTGTTTCCTACACCCTCATACTTAACACGTATCGCCATATCGTAACAGCGCTTGCCGGTGACATAGATATCCTTGACATTGCTCTTTTTGAAAATATCATTGAAGTCAACATCCCATATCCAGCTTATGTCACGGCCGTCTGCAGCGTTATCATTCAGAGATAAAATCAAGGTGTAATCATCTTCAATGGACTTGAGGAAGCTCATTGTCTGGCTGAAGCCCGCAGGGTTTTTAACAAGAATGACGTTAATCTTATTATCACCGTTTTCAAACTGCTCCATTCTGCCGAAAGCACCATTGAATTTCTCAAGTGCCGTATAAATGGTATTGTGATCAAGACCAAGTGCAGACAGAGCTGATGAACAACCGATTGCATTGTAGATGTTATAGGTACCGCCGATATTTATTTTTGTAATATTTTTATCGCCGTTAAAATCAGTAACAACAAGAGAACTGTTCGGCTTAAGCTCCTCAACGGAGGTTACGGAGAAATCAGGGGATACCCTTTTGTATCCGCAGTTCACACATTCAAATCCGCCGAGATGTCCGTAGGTATGATAGGAATATTTATACTCGTTTTTACAGAAAATACAGTATTTTGCATCAGAGATTTCAGGCTCCTTTGCATCCTTGTCAAAAGGCGTATTCACACCGTAGGTTACAATTTTATTCGGTATTTCCTTTGACATGGAATAGGTCAGAGAGCAATCCGCATTAAGACAAACCACTGCATCAGGCAGATTTTTGATTGACTCTTTGATTGCATTGAGAGTATGAGTAACCTCACCGTATCTGTCAAGCTGATCACGGAATACATTTGTAACAAGCACAACATCCGCACGGATATATCTTGATACCTCACGGAATGCATTTTCGTCACACTCAACAATGGCATACTCATATTTATTCCTGCCTGTAATGGTTGAATTCATAATAAAGGATGCGGTGATACCTGTAATCAGGTTAGCACCGGATTTATTAATAAAATAGGTTTTGCCGGCTGTTTTCAGCCCCTCCTCGATAATACGGCAGGAGGTCGTTTTACCGTTTGTACCTGTAACAATAATAACCTTAACATTCTTTGAAAGGTCAGACAAAATATTACGTTTAACCTTAAGTGCAACTCTGCCCGGAAGGGTAGTTGCCCCTCTGCCCATTTTCTGCAGAATAAAGGTTACCAATCTGCAGACAAGACAGCTTAAAATAACTTTCATGAAATCACGCCCTAAAAAAATCTATAATAATTTTAAACGAAGCAAACATTTAAGTCAACAATAATAATATGAAAATATTGTTTTTTTCTTAACTTATGTTACAATATGAAATCGGAGATGATATTATGATACAAAAGATTATTGATATTGTTAAAAAAGCCGGTGAAATTTATAAAAGTGCCGGAGAGGATCTGGGTATTGAGGATAAAGGCTCAGCCGTTAATCTTGTAACAAAATATGATAAAATGATACAGGATTTTCTTTTCACTGAATTAGAAAAGCTTGTGCCCGGCTGCAGATTTCTCGGCGAAGAGGGAGAGGGCAACAAAGAGCTTACTGACGGATACTGCTTTATTATCGATCCGATTGACGGCACTACGAATTTCATAAAGGGTTTTCAGCACAGTGCTATCAGCGTTGGTCTTGCAAAGGATAAGGAAATGATAATCGGAGTTGTGCTCGACCCTGATTTAAACAATATGTTTTTTGCCCAAAAAGGTAAGGGTGCATTCCTCAACGGCAAGCCGATTCACGTATCGGACTGTTCTATTGAACAGAGTCTTGTTCTGTTTGGCACCTGTCCGTATGAACACGAATTAGCACATAAAACCTTTGCACTTACGGAAAAGGTTTTCTACAAGGCGATTGAGGTAAGACGCGGCGGCTCGGCAGCACTGGACATCTGCTATGTTGCAAGCGGCAAGGCCGACCTTTATTATGAATTCATACTGCGTCCATGGGACTGGGCAGGTGCATCATTAATACTCAGAGAGGCAGGCGGTGAAGCTTATACCTTTGAAAAAGAGCCGCTTGATGCAAACAAAATATCTTCACTTGTATGCGGCAACAAAAACAGCCTGAGGGACTTTTATGAAATATTACAGTCTGAATAATTATCTTCGCGATACCTTCGGCGAAAAGGTTTACAAGCTCAGCTTAAACGCAGGCTTTACCTGTCCGAACCGTGACGGAACAATTGACACAAGAGGCTGCATATTCTGTTCAAAAGGC
This sequence comes from uncultured Oscillospiraceae bacterium, assembly GCA_900544515.1. Classification (GTDB taxonomy): domain Bacteria; phylum Bacillota; class Clostridia; order Oscillospirales; family Acutalibacteraceae; genus Eubacterium_R. The sequence goes on from UQVI01000021.1 coordinate 6,771, forward strand.
GGCAGCGGTGATTTTGCCGAAAGCGCTTCTCTTTCAATAACTGAGCAGATTGAAAGCGGCAAAAAAAGAGTGGAGAAGAAAATCAAAAACGGAAAGTATATCGCATACTTTCAGGCGTTTACAAATACCTATGCACCCCTTGATATTCTGAGAGAAAAATTTTTTGAAGCAATTCATCACAAGGATATTGTTGCCCTTTCCATTGCCACACGACCTGACTGTCTTGGTGAGGATGTACTGAAATTATTAGCTGAGCTTAACAGTATAAAGCCTGTGTTCGTAGAGCTTGGTCTGCAAACGATTCACGAGGAAAGTGCAAAGTACATAAGACGCGGATACAATCTCGATGTATATGATACGGCAGTGGAAAATTTAAAGAAAACAGGTGTAAATATTGTTGTTCATATCATTCTGGGATTGCCGAATGAGACAAAAGCGGATATACTTGAAAGTGTAAAATATGTATGTGACAGCGGTATAGATGGCATAAAATTACAGCTTTTGCACGTGCTAAAAAATACTGACCTTGAAAAAGATTACAATGCAGGCAAATTCAAAGTTCTTGAATTTGATGAATATCTGGATATCATAAAAGCCTGCATTGACCTTATTCCGCAGAATATCGTAATACACAGGCTTACAGGAGACGGTGCAAAGAAGGACCTGCTTGCACCATTGTGGTCAGCAGATAAGAAAAGAGTCCTCAATGCAATGAACAAATTATAAATACAAAAAAAGAAAGACAGCATCATAAGATGCTGTCTTTTCCTTGTATGTATTATTTATACTTTCTTTTACGAGCAGCCTCGCTCTTCTTTTTACGAGCTACTGAAGGCTTTTCATAATGCTCTCTCTTACGAACTTCCTGGATAATACCATCACGAGAAGTCTGACGCTTAAAACGTCTAAGCGCACTGTCAAGAGATTCATTTTCTTTAACTTTAACCTGGCTCATTCAATTCCCTCCCTCCGACCACTTTCGGGGGTATTTGATACTTCTTTAATATCCGAGCAAGATTATATACAAAAACAAACCAAAAGTCAAGCGTTTTAACAAGAATTATGAAAATTCGATTAAATTTTATTTTAATCTGCTTTTTCTGCGGCATATGGAGAAAGCTCTGATTCCTTTTCACCGCGTCTGCGTGCCATAAGATCACTTTCAACAAGAGCTCTTTTTTCCTTAGTGTAGTTAATAAACAGGAGTGGTATGATAAACAGAACACTTGCAACCGCAGGGGTAAGAATAACAAGCGGCCATATCCATTTATCAAACATAGCTGTCTGTGTGCCCACATAAACCGCAGCATTGTCAATCGCCTTGTATCCCAGAATGGATAATGCCAGTGTAGCCAGTCCTGCTGTTATGCCGCTGGAAATCTTCGTAAACGAGGTCTGCATTGAAAAGGTAATGCCCTCTGTTCTCTTACCTGTTTTCCATTCCATATAGTCAATACTGTCACAGAAAATAGATGTCTGTGCAATGGATGCAGCACCGCTCGGTATACTGCCGAGACCGATAAGCGCCATTGCCACCCATAGCCTTTTACCCTCAAAGCCGACAAAATAAGCAATGACACGAACTATAATATTTACAATCTGAATCAGTATAAGAACATTCACATAACCACCGAGCTTTTGCTTCAGCTTATCGGCAAATACCATTCCGATAAATCCAGGTAAACCTGTCATAATAAAATAAATTGTGGTAAGTCCAAGTGCGCCAATAATACCATTGCTGCCTACAAAGTCAGCCGGTATCTCATATTTAAAGAAATATGTAACGAGATTTGCGCCAAAGCCCAGTGCACCGCAAAGATTCGCAAGCGTTACAAGAAGCATCATCTTATTCTTGAACAGCAATGAGAAGCTTTCCGCAAGAGATGCCTGCTGCTCAGCCTTATTGATTCGTATACGCTCCTGTGCTTTGGAACAGCGGTAGCTTATCATAGCGCCCCCCAGTCCGAAAATAATTGCAAACACAAGGGTTATAAGTGACATACTAACACCCTTGGCATTGGCTATCATTTCAAGCACCATAGGAATGCCCACACTCAGTGCACTGTAAACGCAGCTGCCGATTGTTCTTGCCCACTGAACAAACTTGTCACGCTCATTGGAATTCGGTGATATCATCGCAGTAATACCCCAAACCGATACATCCTGAACAGTATAGGTTAAATCCCAGCAAATATATATGATTACAAAATATGCAACCCTAAGCCAGAGGAGTTCCTCAGCTGTGGAAAACACGAGGAATAAAAGCACTGTAAAAACGCCCACAGGAAGCGGCGTATATTTCAAAAAAGGTCTGAGCTTTTCGCCGTTTTTAAAGGAATGCTTATCAATAAAAGAGCCTACAATAGGGTCATTGACACCGTCCCATACCTTCATTGCAATCAGCAGAACAGATACGATTGCCGCCGGAAACAATGCAATATCCGTCATAAAATAAGTAAAAAATGATGCACCGATAAGAGAATACACCATATTCTGACCGCATAAGCCGAAAATAAAATCGCTTGCTTCTTTCTTGGGGATATACTTTTTTTCCTGTGTAGTTTCCATAAAACCCACACCCTCTCAATTTAATAATTTCATTATAGTGCATTTGCATAAAAAAAGAAAGAAGAATTGTAAGATTTTTTTACAATTCTTCTTAAATCAATCAGATATAATATTGTGCCTGTGCGTTCCAGAGCTCGTAATACTTGCCCTCTTTATTCTCCAAAAGTTCTTCGTGCGTTCCGTTCTGCACCAGCTGTGCCTTGTCAAAAACGGCGATACGGCTGCAGAATATACAGCTTGAAAGGCGGTGTGAAATATAAATCGCTGTTTTATGATTCACAAAAGAATTAAAGCGGTTATAGATTTCATTTTCCGCAACAGGGTCAAGTGCAGCCGTCGGCTCATCAAGAATAACAATCGGACTATCCTTATAGAGTGCTCTGGCAAGGGCAAGCTTTTGTGCCTCACCGCCCGATATTTCCACACCTGCTTTATCCAAATCCTTGTAAAGATAGGTATTTTCCTCATTTTCCATTTTCTGCACACGCTCCTTGATATTCGATTTATCAAGTGCATCAAACAGCTTTTCACTGTTATAATCCGAGCCTGCTGAAATATTTTGAGCAAGTGTGGTTGAAAAGATTTTGAAATCCTGAAATACAACGGAATACAAGCTCATAAGACTTTGTGCAGTATATTCCTTGATATTTTCACCATTAATCAGAATTTCTCCCTCTGTTACATCATAAAGCCTGCACATCAGTTTAATGAATGTTGTTTTTCCGCTGCCGTTTCTGCCTACAACCGCAAGGTGTTCTCCATTATGTATAGTGAGATTTACATTTTTCAGCGAATCGTTCTCAGCACCCGGATATTTAAAAGAAACATTCTTAAACGCAATTTCAAACTTATCCGTTAAATCAAGCACCTTACTGCCATAGGTCATATCATCCTTTGTGTTCATTATATCAAAATAATAATTTACAAGAGGCACCATTTCTTCCGTTTTTCCAAAGGTTGCCGCCATTTTCATAATGCCGTTTATAATCTGCATAAATGCACCACAGTAAAGCACCAGCGAGCCGATACCAAACAAACCGTAAAGTCCCTTTACACCAATGAAGAGGTAAATACCAAAGCCTACAACTGCACCGAGAACGGCAATAAACGAGCTTGACTTTGCACTGTTTATGGATGCCTTTTTCAGCACCCTTTCACCGTTGGTTAATAATTTATCCGTCGCATTATGCTCAATGAGTTTCTGCTCCTTGTACAATCTGATTTCCTTTCCGGTATTATAATCGGAAAACATATTGAGAAAATAATAAAAAATCCTGTCCAGTCGTGAATATTCATCAGATGCTCTGAACCACATTTTATTCATCTTCAGGGCAATAACAAGGATAATGCCGGTCATTACTGCAATTGCACCGAAAATGGTCAGCAGAAATACAGGCTTTTCAAAGAATGTATTGCCTGTTGTTTTAAAACCGATTTTCAAAAGCGGAAAAATGATAACGACAGATATTACAAGTGTTATCAGACCTGACAAAAAATCCCTCAGCATCCAGCTGAACTGAACAAAGGATGAAAACACTCTGTCCTGTGCCTCCGAATGCTTATGCACAAGCTCTTTAAAATCGCCGTTTTCAAGCCTTTGATATTCCATTTTAAACAGCTTCACAGATATGTTCTGAAGCTCTTTATTATACATAAGCGAACGGTACATATAGTACATATCACTTAAAAAGTAGTTCACAAAAAACAGAATCAGGTTTATACCGACTGCCAGTCCTATGTATAAAAAAAGCTCATTCATTTCTGCACCTGTATCCAGCAGGTCAATGATTTTTGATGTGAACCAGACATTCACAAACGGCATAACTGCCATAACAATTGAAACGGCAATGGATATGGGTATCAGCCTTTTTTCAAGACGGTGCATTTCCTTAAACGCTGAAAAGATTGTTTTAAATTTTTTCATACTGCATCGCCTCCCATCTCTTTATAATAGTAGCTCTGAACCTGATACATTTTATAGTATGAGCCTTTTAACGCCATAAGCTCCTCGTGGGTACCGCTTTCAGCAATCGTGCCATCCTTGATGAACAGAATCCTGTCACAGAAGCGAGTTGATGAAAGCCTGTGAGAAATGAAAAAGGATATTTTATTATCCGTCATTTCGTTATATTTGAGATACAGTTCATTCTCTGCAATAGGGTCAAGTGCTGCCGTCGGCTCATCAAGAATCAGAACAGGAGCATTTTTGTAAATTGCCTTAGCAAGCAGCAGCTTCTGCTTTTCGCCGCCTGAAAAATCAACAGCACCCTTGTAAATATCCTTAACCATAAGTGAATTTTCTTTGTTTTCCAGGCTGTTTATTTTGTCCATGATTCCTGCTTTTTCAAAGGCGGAATAAAGCTTATCTTTATCGTATTCAGAGGCTGCGCAGATATTTTCGGCAATACTCATCGGCAGGAAATTATAATCCTGAAACACGGCTGAAAACAGGTTAAAATAGCTGTCACTTGAAAAATCACGGCTGCTTTTTCCGTTCACCAGAATATCACCGTCAGTAGGATAATAAAGACCGCACAGCAGCTTGATCACAGTTGTTTTGCCTGCACCGTTTTCGCCTACTATTGCAATGTTCTCGCCACTGTTCACTTTAAAGGACATATTGTTGATTGTACTTTTCTGTGCAGAGGGATAAGTAAAATGCACATTTTTAAATTCTATTGAATAAATATCCTTGAAATCTATATCCGGCTGGTTTTTGTTTTCCTCACTGCATTCAACAAACTCACGGAAGGCAGCACAATCATTACAGCAGCGTTCCATATTGGAATACAAATAAACCAAATTCATTATCCAGTTTGAAAACCCTGTGATGATACCAAAGTAAAATATAAAATCAGAAACGGATAGCTTGTTCTGACATACAAGATAGGTCAGATATGCATATGCAACAAGCTCGCGCATAAGGTTTAACAATGCCCTTGTACCGCCGACCTTAACACTCTGATGCATATATTTTGATGTGATTTTCTCTAAGCCTGCAATCAGCCTTGCAATAGAAAACACAAAGTAATCCGCAAAGCCGTAAAGCCTGATATCCTTTGCAGCGGTTATATCTTTACTCAGTGAGTAATAATAATCAAATTTAACAAAGATACTGCTTCTTGAATCCTTGACGCCCTTTTCTTTTTTATTCAGGAATTTTAAAAGAAAAAATTCACCCACACAGGTTGCAAGAATAATCAGAATCATTATGACGTTGATTTTATAAATAAGGGCAAGAGAGGTAACCACACCCACAAGGCAGACAAGCATCTGATTGCAGGTTTCAAGAAAATCTGCAGAGGAAGAATAATAGCTCCTGTAAAATTCCATTGCACGCTTATTCTTTTCTCTGCCCTCAAGGCTTTCAATGTTCATGTAAGGCGTATTCAGATTTTTATTGAAAGCCATAATGGCATACCGCATACGGATTATTCTTGCACTGCCGTTTAAAAGTTCCTGCATAAATGGGGTCAGCCAGGTTGTAAGCGCAACAAGAATGCTGAGCAGTGCAACAACCAGTGTTAACCTTCCAACGGTTACGCCCTCGTTAATGCAGTCAATCATCGCTTTAGGTATGTAAGCTGTAATAATTGGCTGAAGTACCATTGCAGGCACTCTGATAAAAAAGTATACAAGGCTTTTTCTGTCCCACTTAATCCAGTTGGCAAGCATATATTTAAAATTCTCTTTCATCGCACTCTCCCTCCAATCCATCTTATCATCAGTTTATAACAGATTTATTATCATTATGGTTTAACTAAACAATTTGTTTCAGAACTTTGTAAACACACAAAGAAAGCAAACAGTATTTCCATAATCATTATAACAGCATTATCTCTAAAAATCCTGACTTTTTGTGCTTTGTTACTGAATTGAAATGAATACAAAATAACAAAGCCGTCTGTTTTCAAATGAAAACAGACGGCTTTTATTTGACTCTTGTCCGGCTACTCATAAAATCCGATTGACTTGATTACAGGGTTGCTTCTCGACTGGCGGATAACCAGGCAGGCACCGATACATTTTTTATCCTTTATCGGAATAATCTTCTTTGAGCCGATAACAGTACCTTTATAAACCTGCTTATATTTACCGTCAGTCTTTTTAATATAAAGGTCAAATGCCTCAACCCTCTGACTGTATCTGATGTCCTCCTCAATAACGACATATCTCATTTTCTTAACACTGTCAAAGCGGTATTCAATATACCCGTTATCCTCTGTCAATTCACCGTGCTTCTGAACCATAATCGGCTTTTCAGTAACGGAGCTGATCAGTCTGCCTAATTTCTTAAGCGTTTTTACATCCTTATGATGAATCACACCCTCGTCGGATGGCGGAACATTTAAAAGCAGAGTACAGTTATTACCAACGGAATTGATGTAGATATTGAAAAGCTTTTTCGCTGACTTGACAGTTATATTTTCATTTTTGGAATAGAACCAGCCGCGACGTATGGAAACATCAACCTCTGCCGGATACCAGCAAAGATGGGCATTCTTTTCCAGCACACTGCGTGAGCCCAAATCCTCGTCTGTAGAGCTGTACTTTTGAAGAGCGGATGCCTGCCCTTCGCTTTGCTGACTTTCCTTCATAGTTCTTTCAGCATCACGAAGAGCTGACGGAACAACAGAGTATTCACTCTTTCGTGTCTTACCGCCCTCGTTACCTACCCAGCGGATATCAGGTCCGCATATGGCAATATTGGCATTCGGCTGAAGCCTGCGCACAAGCTCAAAATACCTGTCCCAGTCATATTCGAACTTGACAGCATTCGAGCCCTTAGCACCGTCAAACCATACCTCGAACACCTCACCGTAATTTGTAAGGAGTTCCGTAAGCTGGTTGCAGAAATAATCATTATATGCATCTGTGCCATATCGCTCATCATGCATATCCCATGGTGAAAGATAAACGCCGAAATCCATATTCTGCCGTCTGCATTCATCTGATACCATTTTTACGATATCACCCTGAAACGCAGAATTTTTAACAGAAAAATCTGTATACGCACTTTCCCATAGGCAAAAACCATCGTGATGCTTACAGGTGAGGATTACACCTGTGGCACCGCTTGCTTTAATGACTGATACCCACTGCTTTGCATTGATAGATTTAATTGTGAAATCATCCGGCGTTTCGTTGCCTGCACCCCACTCCCTTGCAGTGGCAGTATTCATACCGAAATGCATAAAGCAGTAGTACGGCTTGCCGGCAAGCCTGAGCTGATTTTCATCAGGCGTTACGGATATATAACGCTCAACCTCACTGCCGTTGAGCGGATATCCGTTATTATTTGTTGTCCAGTTATTGTTAAAATTATTTTTCATAAGCTTTTCCTTGCATGTTTTGTTTCCACTCGTTTTCCATTTTTACCATTATTGTTATGACGAAGGAAATCATCCTTATCTCCCAAATTCCATACACATTTATTCCAGATATACTGCAGCTTTTCTTTAAATGTCAGATAAAAAGTAAACGGTCTGTTGTTAACAATCTCATCATAAGTCGGAGTTGCAAGTCCCAAATCGGCACCTGATACTGCGGCTGCTGAAAGAATAACAATATTTTCATCAACAGGGAGCATTATCGTTTTTGCACCTTTGACATTCAGATTTACAATATAGAAATTCATTCCCTTTGCAATAGCGTCCTCACCGTTCTTATGGCTGTGGGTTGCGGAATAACCGAGTCTGCCTGCTCTTATATAAGCGGTTTCACCGAAATCGTATAAATCCCAGCCTGCAAAGTTTTCAAAGCAGGAATGTACCTTTTCCGTTACCGCATGATCGTCAACCATAAATTCTGCATTTCTGTCACCGTCAAGAGATGCGCAAAGGAATGAAATGGTATCTGCATTATCCGCAACTGCAATACTCTGACCGTTGGCAACAAGAGCATTTTTGCCGTCCTTATGGATAACAAATTTTTTACCATTTGTTATGATTTTATCAGGAATAATCTCATATGGCAAGGTGAAATCAAAGTCACCCTTTTCACCCTGCTTAGTAATGATATTTTTATCAAAATCAAGCGAAACCGGAGTACACGCATTCTTTTCACCGATGACGGAGGACGGCTTCAGCTTCAGTGCAAAACTCTTGATTTCATACGGTTTAAAGGAGGTTACAAGCTTTCCGTCAACAACCTGTGCATCAGCCTTGTATTCCTCACTGGCATAGATTTCGCGTGCAGATTCTATACCCTCACCCAGAGTTAATGTGAAATCTTCAACATTCTTTTTCGCACCCTCATTGAGACGGACAATAATTTCGTCACTGTCCTCAGCCTTCTTTATCGCTCTGATGATCACATCATTGTCTGACACACTTCCAAATGAATAGCTGCTTTTAAGTGAGCCCTGATGTTTCTCAGTTAAATAGGCTGTCATAGGTGTAACAAACTGCCTTGCCTCCAGCTGGGTATCAGCACCAACATTACCGCTGTGGCTGAAAATAGCATAGGAATATCGGTTCAGTCCCAAATCCATAAAGGACTGCATAGAGTCAATTCTGTAATTTCTCTTTGGAGTATGAAGTACAGTCATTCTAAGAGTATTATCCTTGAATTTATCCCAACCGTACTTACACTCCTGTCTCTTATACACATCTGACGCTGCCGACGACTAGTCGAGTGTAGATC
>UQVI01000022.1 GCA_900544515.1 uncultured Oscillospiraceae bacterium
GAAATCATATTAACATATAAAATAAATTTGTGCAAATATTTAATCTGTTTATATAACATAAATCAGTGAAATATAAAATTTACAATATGGAACTGCTGTGGTATAATAGCCATGTGATAAAAGAGAGTGTGGTGAGAAAATGAAAAAGATAGTTGTCGGTATTTTGGCTCACGTCGATTCAGGCAAGACTACGCTTTCCGAAGCATTGTTATATCAGTCAGGCAATATCAATAAGCTTGGCAGGGTTGACCACAGGGATTCTTTTTTAGATACATTTTCTCTTGAACGTGATCGCGGTATCACCATTTTTTCAAAGCAGGCAGTTTTAAAATATAAAGATACTGAATTTACTTTGCTTGATACTCCCGGTCATGTGGATTTTTCTGCTGAGACGGAACGTACGCTCCAGGTGCTTGATTATGCAGTTCTGGTAATCAGTGCTACTGACGGTATTCAGAGCCATACGCAAACCTTATGGAAGCTGCTTTCAAAATATAATGTACCATGCTTTATTTTTATCAATAAAATGGATCTGGACAATGCCGATAAAGAACGAGTGATTACTGAGCTGAAAACAAAATTCAGTGACGGCTGTGTGGATTTCGGAAGTAATGATAAAGATGAATTCTATGAAAATATTGCCCTTTGTGATGAAACGCTTTTAAATCAATATTATGAAACGGAAACGGTAAAAACCGATGATATTATCAACTGTATTAAGGACAGAAAAATTTTTCCCTGTCTGTTCGGATCAGCACTTAAATTAACTGGTGTGAATACATTCCTCGACTGCTTGTATAACTATACCGAAATGCCGCAGTACGGCAATGCATTTGCAGGAAAGGTCTATAAAATTTCAGAGGATAAGGGTCAGCGACTCACATTCCTAAAAATCACAGGCGGAAATCTTAAGGTCAAGGAAATACTTCAGTCGGATAAAAATAAGAATTCTGAAAAGATAAATCAGATCAGGATTTATTCAGGTGAAAAATTTACTGCTGTGGATACTGCATCAGCAGGTACAATATGTGCAGTAACAGGTATAACCTTTACAAAACCCGGAGACGGCTTGGGCATAGAAAACAGCACAGGTCTGCCTGTTCTTGAGCCGGTGCTCACGTATAAATTAAATGTTCCTGCTGATGTGGATGTTCATACTGCACTTGAAAAAATGAGGATTCTTGAAAATGAAGACCCTCAGCTCAAGGTAGTATGGAATGAGCGTCTGGGTGAAATCAACATTCAGCTTATGGGTGATATCCAGCTGGAAATTCTGCAGGCAATCATCCGTGATCGTTTTGGTATACAGGCTTCATTCGGCAAAGGGAATATCATATATAAGGAAACGATTTCAGATACAGTCGAGGGGGTAGGGCATTTTGAACCGCTCAGGCATTATGCAGAGGTTCATCTCCTGCTCAAACCGTTAAAAAGGGACAGTGGCGTTGTTTTTAAAACCGGCTGCAAGGAGGATTTACTCGATAAAAACTGGCAGAGACTTATATTAACGCATCTGTATGAAAAGACGCATATCGGCGTGCTTACAGGTTCACCGATAACGGATATTGAAATAACGCTGGTGTCAGGCAGGGCACACGCAAAGCATACAGAGGGCGGTGATTTCCGACAGGCTACCTACAGAGCAGTAAGACAGGGACTGCGCTCGGCAAACAGCGTTTTGCTTGAGCCGGTTTATGAATTTACATTGGATGTGCCGACGGAGAATATAGGCAGAGCAATGATGGATATTCAGCGTATGTCAGGCAGTTTCAATCCGCCTGAAACCGTTGGTGATTATTCTGTTATAAACGGTACTGCTCCTGTTTCAACGATGTATGACTACTCAAGAGATGTTATTCAGTATACACACGGTAAGGGCAAGTTGATGTGTGCTTTAAAGGGATATGAGCCTTGCCATAATGCCGATGAGGTGATTGCGGATATCGGCTATGATTGTGATGCAGATACGGACAATCCCTGCGATTCTGTTTTCTGCTCACACGGTGCAGGATACAATGTAAAGTGGAATGAAATTAAAAGCCATATGCATTTGCCCAGTGCTCTTTCAACGCCTAAAAGCGATTACATGAAGAGCATAAGCAAAACCGAATTTTCAAAATGTAAGGATAGGGACAACCTCTTTGCGCTTGATAAGGAGCTTATGCAGATTTTTGAGCAGACCTATGGTCCGATAAAAAATCGTTCGGTCAATCAGAATCATTTCACTTTTACGCAAAAAGCAGCAAGTAAGAACGAAAATAAGAAGTATAAATCATCACGCCCTGCGAGATATGATGGTACAGAATATCTGCTGGTTGACGGCTACAATGTTATTTTTGCGTGGGACAGCCTCAAGAAGCTTTCAAAGGACAATATTGAGGGTGCAAGGAATATGCTGATTAATATTCTTTGTAATTATCAGGGTTATAAAAAGTGTGAGGTAATTCTTGTTTTCGATGCCTATAAGGTTAAGGGCAGCAGCCGTGAGGTTGAAAAGGTAAACAATATTAACATTGTCTATACTAAAGAGGCTGAAACTGCGGACATGTATATTGAAAAGGTATCGCATAAGCTTGCGAAAAATAATAAGGTAAGGGTTGTCACCTCCGATGCACTTGAGCAGCTCATTATCTTGGGCAATGGTGCACTGCGTGTATCTTCAAGGGAATTCCTTTATGAAATTCAGCAGGCAGAGGAGGATATCAGAACTATCATTTCCGAAATGCATTAATGCTTTGAAATCAATTCAAGTACTATTTCTTTGGAAATATTTGAAAAATTTGTATGATGAGTAGGTTGTTTTAATGATGAAGTATATCTGTCTTGCTGACAATAAAGAAGATGAGAAGCTTGTAAAGGCTTTGTATAATAAATCGTTTCCTGTTCAGGAGCGTATGCCGTATTTTATTTTGAAATATAAGTCAAAGAAAGGCAATGCCGATTTTTTCAAAATCTATGATGACAGCATCTTTGTCGGTCTGTGTTATTGTGTTTTTTATAAGGATATACTGTATATTTTTTATCTTGCTGTTGACGAATCATGCAGAGGGAAAGGCTATGGCAGTAGGGTACTGCAATATATTGAGGAAAAGTACTGTGACTACAGAATTATACTCAATATTGAAGAGGTTACTAAAAACTGTTCAAATTATGAGCAGCGACTGTCCAGAAAAGCCTTTTATCAGAAAAACGGATTCTTTGCTCTTGATTATAAGTTGAAAGAAGGAAGCGTTGTTTATGAAAATCTTTGCTGCAGTAAGAATGGTGAAGGTATAAGTAAGCAGGAATACTTTGAAATGATGAAAAGCTTTTTCGGCGGATTTTATATCTTTTATAAGCTCTTCTCATCTTAAAAATGTATAAAAAATAAGCCTTCTGATTTAGCTGGGGTATGGTAACGAAGTATTGGTTTTCGCAGAAATTGCCTGAAATACAGTCAAAAAGCGCAGCAAGACGCAAGTCTTGCTGCGCTTTTAAGCTATATTTACAAACGAATTTCCTAAGCAACACTTCGTTATCACGCCTCAGCTTTACGATTCATTTCGTTCATCAGAAGGCTATTATTATCATCATTAATCTTTTTCAGCAAGCTTGCGTCCCATAAGTACACCCATAACACTTGCCATCATAAGTCCTCTTGTCCAGCCTGAGCTGTCACCGAGACAGTGCAGACCCTTGATGTTTGTGTTCAGGTCTGTGTCCATTTTTACCTTGTTGCTGTAGAATTTAAGCTCAGGGCTGTAAAGCAATGTTTCAGTGGATGCAAATCCCGGAACAACAATATCAAGCATTTTGATAAATTCAATGATGTTTGTCATTGCCCGGTAAGGCATAGCTGCGGTTATGTCACCTGCCACTGCATCCTTGAGTGTTGGCTTTACGTTGCTTTTGGAAAGTTCATGCGGCCAGGTCCTTTTTCCGTCCAGGATATCACCGAAACGCTGTACCATAATGTGTCCTGCACCGAGCATATTTGTAAGCTCGCCGACCTTTTGTGCATACTCAATCGGCTGATTGAACGGCTCTGTGAAATTATGGCTTACAAGGATTGCAAGGTTGGTATTCTCGCTCTTTTTGTCCTTATAACTGTGACCGTTTACAACAGCAAGGTCGTTGTCATAATTCTCCTGTGCAACAAATCCGCCCGGATTCTGACAGAAGGTACGCACCTTGTTTTTCCAGGGATTAGGATAACCAATCAGCTTTGATTCGTAAAGTGTCTCATTTACCTTTTCCATGATTTCATTTCTGCATTCCACACGAACACCGATGTCAACCGTGCCGGGCTTATGGGCAATATGATGCTCAGTGCAAAGCTTTTCAAGCCAGTCTGCACCGCGTCTGCCTGTTGCGATAACCACTTCTTCTGCTGTGATTTCTTTGTCATTTCCATTATCGTCGATGATAACGCCTTTGCAGTTTTTTTCTTCAAGTATAAGATTTTTGCACTCGGTTGAGAAAAGCATTTCAACATCGTTTTCAAGAAGATAGGTTTGAATTCTGTAGTAAAGCTCCTGCGCCTTTTCGGTGCCGAGATGACGAATCGGACAATCAACCAGCTTAAGACCTGCTTTGATCGCATTCTTTCTTATTTCTTTAATTGCATCTCCTGTATAAACGCCCTCAACCTTTGTGTCTGCACCGAATTCAAGGTAGATTTTATCCGTATAGTCAATGAGCTCCTGAGCAAAATCACAGCCGATAAGATCCGGCAAATCACCGCCTACCTCATAGCTGAGGCTGAGCTTTCCGTCGGAAAATGCACCTGCACCGGAGAAACCAGTTGTGATTGCACAGCTTGGCTTGCAGTTGACACACTGACCTGTTTTGTCCTTAGGACAGTGCCTTTTCTCAACAGGCTTTCCTTTTTCAATCAGAAGTATTCTTTTATCTGATTTGTGTCTGATCAGCTCGAGTGCTGTGAAAATGCCTGCAGGACCTGAGCCTACAATGATTAAATCGTAATCCATAACGTTCTCCTTGTTTGCAGTTTTATTTGGATAAAAAAACAGGTCAAACCGCAATGGTTCGACCTGAAATTTACAACCTATTGCATATCATATTAGCATATTCAGAAAATTTTGTCAAATCACACTCTGTCTTTATTGACAATAAATTTGTACTTTTTAAGCATATATTTATTAATATTGCTCGAGCTTACTCTTGTTTTATTCTGCTCTTACTTGCTTATGTAAAATATTTCTGTTATAATAAATTTATTATAGTATTATGTTATGTTTTATGAACGGAGAATCATATGAATGATTTTAAGTCAATAAAGGAAATTCTTGAGACAACAGGCAAATATACCGGTCTTACAATGGGAACATCAATGGAGCCGCTTATTCATCATCAGCGTGATAATATTATTGTTGTTAAAAATAAGGGCAGGCTTAAGAAATATGATATCCCTGTGTATGTAACGAAGAACGGAAAATATATAATGCACCGTGTTACGAAGGTATGTGACGACCACTATGTTATTGTCGGTGACAATCTTTTAAAGCGTGAATATGTAACGGATGATATGATTTGCGGTGTGCTTGTGGGCTTTTATAAAAACGGAAAGCGTTATGTGGATCTGGAAAATTCAGTGCCATATAAGATTTACTCCAGAATATGGGTGGCACTTCTTCCGATAAGGCCTGTTCTTTTAATTTTTACAAGAGGTGTCAGCTATATAAGGCGTCATTGCTTTAAAAGAGGAGAATAAACGAATTTGGAAAATACTACAAATAAAATCAATAAATCTGATAAGGCTGTTATCAGCTGGATTTTAAAGGTCTGCAAAAGTCAGATACCGACACTGGTTTTTCTTGTTGCGGTAAATGTGATTCACGGTGTTACTTCAGTAATGTTTGCAAACTTTTCAAAAAATGTGATTGACGGTGCTACAGTTTATCATAATGTGAATCATATTGTGAAATTTGCACTTGCTCTTTTAGGTGTTGTCATTCTTCAGACAACACTCAGCATAACAAGAAGCTGTGTTTCCGAAAGGTGCAAGGGTAGGCTTGACATTGAGCTGAAAAGGCATCTTCTCGATGTTATTATGAAAAAGGATTATTCTGTTGTAACCGCCTATCACACAGGTGAGCTGCAGAACAGAATGTTCAATGATGTAAATGTTGTTACGGAAAGCTTTACAAGAATTCTGCCGCAGGGTATTTTCTTCTGCACAAAGCTTCTGAGCTCACTTATTTATCTTATTGTTATTGACAAGATTTTTGCGCTTGTTTTCGTAATCGGCGGCTGCGTGGTATTTGCTGTTACTCAGATGTTCAGAAAGCAGCTTAAGGAGCTCCATAAAAGAGTACAGGAAACGGAGGGCAAAACCCGTTCCTTTATCCAGGAAATTGTATCCAATCTTTTGGTCGTTAAAGCATTTTCTGTTGAGGATAAAATTCAGAAGGAGACGGATGAACTGCAGGAGGAGAATTTCTCAGCAAAAATTAAGCGAAGAAATTTCAGTATTTTTGCAAATACAGGTCTTAATTCCGTGTTCAGCATAGGTACGGTGTTTGCTGTTGCATTTGGTGCGTGGCGTCTTTTAAACGGCCTTATGACCTATGGAACAGTAACAGCTATGCTTCAGCTTGTTAACCAGGTTCAGTCACCCTTTGCATCTTTATCCGGAGTGATGCCGCAGTATTTTTCAATGATTGCATCTGCGGAAAGACTGATTGAAATTGATTCAATCAAAGACGAAGTATGTGTAAATGATAATAAAATTGATGCGGATGATACTTATAATAAAATGTCTGAAATTTTATTTCATAATATCAGCTTTAAATATGACAGGGATATCATTTTTGACAATACTTCTTTTTCTGTTAATAAAGGTGATTTTGTTGCTATTATGGGTATTTCCGGTATCGGAAAAAGCACACTGCTAAAACTCCTTTTAGGTGTGTTCAATACACAGGGCGGTGAAATCCTTCTTAAAACATCAGCCGGTGACATACCTATTGATAAAAATACAAGACGCCTCTTCTCATATGTTCCACAAGGGAATATGGTGATATCAGGTACAATCAGAGATAATCTTACTTTTATTAATGATCATGCAACTGATGAGGAAATAGAAAAAGCGGTGAAAGTAAGCTGTGCAAAGCAGTTTATCGACGAACTGCCATTGGGGCTTGATACTGTCATCGGCGAAAAGGGAATGGGCCTTTCTGAGGGTCAGGTTCAGCGCCTTGCAATTGCCAGAAGTCTGCTTTCCAAGTCACCGATATTACTTCTTGATGAAGCAACATCCGCATTGGATGAGGAGACAGAAAAACAGTTTTTAACAAATCTCAGAGAGCTTGATAATATGACCTGTATTATTGTGTCACATAAAAAGGCTGCAATTGAGATTTGTGATAAAAATATACAAATAATGAATGGGAAGATTGTTGAGGGGTAAAAGTATGTTATTAACGAAATGGGGTAAAAATCTCGACCGTGAGCATCCTTTGCAGGAATATCCTAGACCGCAGTTTGTAAGGGACAGCTACATAAATCTGAATGGAAAATGGAATTTTGCCATTACAAAAGAAGATAGATTGCCTACGGCATATCCGGGAAATATTATTGTTCCGTTTTCTCCTGAAACGCCGCTTTCCGGTGTGTCAAGAGTGATTCAGCCTGATGATAATTTGTTTTATCAGAGAAACTTCACTATTCCCGAAGGTTTTAATAAAGGTAAGGTTTTCATAAATTTTGGTGCAGTAGATCAGGTGGCAAAGGTATGGATTAATAATAAGCCTGTTGGCAAGCATATCGGCGGATACACGCCTTTTACATTTGATATTACAAAATTTCTTGCTCCTGAGAATGATTTGAATTCCATTATCGTTCAGGTAAAGGATTATTCGGATACAAGCTCCTATTCACGCGGCAAGCAGAAAATCAAGCGTGGCGGAATATGGTATTCTCCTCAGAGCGGTATCTGGCAGTCGGTATGGCTTGAATCCACTCCAAAAGAGCATTTGAGCAGCGTGAAAATTACGCCTGATTTTGATAAGAAAACAGTTGAGTTTGAATATTTCGGTACCGATGATGTTGAGGTTCTGATTTATGACTGCGGCGAGCTTATTGCTGATACTACAAAGCATATTGTAGAAATACCTGATGCTAAATCGTGGTCGCCTGAATCACCGTTCTTGTATGATGTTGAATTCAAAGCCTGCGGTGAAACAATTAAATCTTATTTCGGTATGCGTAAATTCTCTCTCGGAATTGACGAAAAGGGTGTAAAGCGTTTATTCCTGAATAATGAACCGTATTTCCATAACGGACTTCTTGATCAGGGCTATTACCCGGACGGTTTTCTTACCCCCCCATCAAATGATGCTATGGAGGCAGATGTCCTTTTTGCAAAGGCGGCAGGCTTTAATATGCTGAGAAAGCATATTAAAATTGAACCGCTTTTATGGTATCATTACTGCGACGTTCACGGAATACTCGTATGGCAGGATATGGTAAACGGCGGCGGTGAATACGGTCTTGAAGTTTCGGTCATTCCGTTTGTCGGAATAACACTTGATGACCGTAATTACAGGAATTTCCACAGAAGCGATTTAGCCGGCAGAAAAATGTATTATAATGAGCTTAATGAAACCATAAATCATCTTTACAACTGTCCGTGTATTGCAATGTGGGTACCGTTTAATGAAGGCTGGGGACAGTTTGACAGTGCTAAGGTATATAAGCTGCTTAAGGAAATGGATCCTACAAGAGTGATTGATACCACTTCCGGCTGGCACGATATGGGTGCAAGCGATGTTGTTTCAAAGCATATATACTTTACGCCGATTCGTGTAAAGAAGAGCAGCAGACCTTATGTGCTTTCCGAGTTCGGCGGCTTCAGTATGCGAGTTGAAAACCATACCTTCAATGATAAAATGTTTGGCTATAAAATTTATAAAACAAAAGAAAGTCTTACAAAGGCTTATTCAAGACTGTTCAATAAAACCATTATCCCTCAGATCAAGGATGGATTGTCCGCAACAGTTTATACACAGCTTACCGATGTTGAGGATGAGCTTAACGGCCTTATGACCTATGACAGAGCTGTTTCAAAAATTGATATCGACGAGCTCAGAAAAATCAATGAAAACGTGAAATTATAATAGGTATGAATTATAAAAGGATTAACAATTGCTTTTTTCTTGCAGACGGTTGTAAATATTGCTTGGTATATCATTTTAATTGTTATATTGGCACTGCCGATTACTCTTATGTATTTCAAAAAGGCTTTTCATTTGAATAAATTGAGCAGGGGCTCAGCCATATGATAGCTTTGGTGTCAGGCATAAATTACACTGTTCCTGTTAAAAATAATACGCAAAGTTATCATATTGCTGACAGGTACACGGTGACTGCTAAGTTCACAGAGTATCATTTGTCCGTATTATTGAAAACGGTGAGGAACAGGATTTGCGTGTTTCATCTGAAGTGTATGAAAGCAGTTCCGATATCGTTGATGTTGAAAAAACAACAGGACTTTTAGGTATAACCTATTTATCAAAAAATAAAATAAATGCTTAAAGGAGTTAATGAATTATGAAAGCAACAATTAAAACAAATAAAGGTGATATGAACTTTGAGCTCAATGCAGAAGCTGCACCAAAGGCTGTGGAGAATTTTACCACTCATGCTAAAAACGGCTACTATAATGGGCTTATTTTCCACAGAGTAATTAAGGACTTTATGATTCAGGGCGGTGACCCAACAGGTACAGGCTGCGGCGGTGAGTCTATCTGGTGCAAGTCCTTTGAGGATGAATTCTCACTGGATGCACGTAATTACTACGGTGCACTTTCAATGGCGAACAGCGGACCGAATACCAATGGTTCACAGTTCTTTATCGTTCAGGCAAAGACTGTTCCGGATTCACTTCTTTCTCAGATGGAGGGACTTAAGGATAACGGCTTCCCTCAGGAGGTTATTGACAAGTATAAAGAGGTTGGCGGCACCCCTTGGCTTGATTTCCACCATACAGTATTCGGTATGCTAATTGACGGTGCTGATGTTCTGGAGGATATCGCAGCTACCAAAACAGGTATGGCAGATAAGCCTGTATATGATGTTGTGATTGAAACCATTGAAATAGAGGATTAATTTTTATAATGAGTACATTAGAGGGAGCATACTTATCAGGGTATGTCGGTTATGTTATTGCAGTTCCTTTAATAAGGCTGTTGTCGTCACTGTTTATGGCTGCAGCCGTTGTTAAGGATTGTAAGGTGAGAAACTATAAAAACCGCTGGATTGCGGTTGCAGCAGTTTATGTTTCTCCAGTGTTGGCAAGTCTTGCTTACTTTGTTTACAGCAGATTTATAAGTAAAAGAACAGCTTATAAAACAGAAAATGAGAAAACAATCAAGAGTGCCAGGCGATTATGCTTTTTATCCGTATTTTCTTATCTGATATCCCTTTTGCTTGTTGTTTCGACTGTGTTGACGATCGGTATTTCAGGCTTGACAAGTGTCTTTAAAGGTGAAATCCTTTTTCCCTGCTATGACCGAAACGGCAATGAATATCGCGATTCCTTTGATGTTCCGCTTTACGATGAAAACGGCAACTGCTATGTAAAAAAGAATTCAGCTAATTGGTTTGACTACTACTATGTTGATCAGAATGCAAAGGAATACAGCGGTGAAAACTCGTATATAACGGAGGACGGATATTTCTTCTATGATTCTGAAAATCGCTTATTTTATAGAGATGAAGACGATTATTATTATATGAAAGACGGTAATGATAATCAGAGATATTATCATCTTGATTTTAATCTGTACTGGGATAAAAACGGTGATATATGGGTTGATCAGGGCAGAGGTGACTATAAGCTTTTTGAATAAATAAACAAAATGAAAACTTTATGATCAAGTGGTTTATTTGACAAATTAAGCCCCTTCGGATGACTTATAATTAAGTCGTCAGGAGGGGCTTTTTTGGTTATATATGTTGACGTGCTTTTTGTAGTGAATTTTTTTATTACATATTTACTTCTCCTGCTCACAAAGCTGATAGCAAAGGAAAATCCTAAGACAATCCGCCTTCTTATCGGTGCTTTTATCGGCGGTGCGTATTCGCTTGTTATTCTTCTGGATGAGTTGAATTTTTTATTAACCGCACTTGGTAAAATACTGGTATCCATAGTAATTGTTCTGTCTGTATTCGGATTTAAAAGAATTACAGTAATGCTTAAAAATCTCGGAATTTTTTACATTTCAAATATGCTTCTGCTTGGTGTGATTCTTGCAGTATGGCTGATATTCAAGCCCGACGGAATAGCAATACATAATGATGTGGTGTATTTTGATATCCCTGCACGGATTCTTCTTTTAAGCGCCCTTGCAGCATATTTAATCGCTTTGCTTATCGTGCGTATCTATAACCGTACTCTCGGCAAAAACGAGATATACTCTTTAACGATTTATAAAGGCGAGGAGCAGATACATATGTATGCTTTTGCAGATACAGGCAATAAGCTGAAAGAACCGTTCTCAGATTATCCTGTGATTGTAGTTGACAGCGGCAAAATATCCTTTGATGCACAGCGTATTATTCCCTTTAATTCGGTAGGAGGTGAAGGAACATTAAAAGCTTTCAAGCCGGATAAGGTAGTTATTTCATCCGGTAAAAAAAGTTTTGAAACAGACAGGGTGTATATTGCAGCATCAACGGTTGAGTCAAAGGATTTTTCAGCAATTTTAAATCCAGAAATAATAAATATATGAGGTGAAATATGTTTAATAGAATAAAAGATTTTATTTTAAGACTGTTCAAAAAGCAGAAATGCTATTACATAAATGGACCTGAAACACTCCCTGCTCCGCTTGCGAAGGATAAGGAAAGGGAAATCATGGAACAGATAAAAAATGGCGATGATACAAATAGAGAACTGTTGATAGTCCACAATCTGCGTCTTGTCGTTTATATTGCAAAAAAATTTGAAACCAAAACAACCGCTACTGAGGATTTGGTGTCCATCGGCACAATCGGTCTCATGAAGGCGGTAAAGACCTTTAATCCTGAAAAAAACATTAAACTTGCCACTTATGCCTCAAGATGTATTGAAAATGAAATTCTTATGCATCTCAGAAAGGTAAATAATATGAAAAGTGAGATGTCGTTTGATGAGCCTCTTTCCGTAGACTGGGACGGCAATGAGCTTACACTGCGTGATGTGCTCGGCACAGAGCCTGATGATGTATATGAGGAACTGGAGTACGACGATGAAAAAAGGCTTCTCCTCCGGATAGTAAATTCACTTCCCGAAAAAGAGAAAAATCTGATGATTATGCGTTTCGGACTTGACGGCGGAAGCGGACATACGCAGAAACAGCTTGCAGATTCTTTGGGCATTTCTCAATCCTATATCAGCAGGCTTGAAAAAAGAATACTTGCAAAAATCAAAAATGAGATTGAAAGACATATTGCATAACAGGAATTGCATATAATAGTTTGTTTGATGACTTTTATAAAATTTTCATAAATTTATCAATGCGGTGGACAGTAAAGATGACGGTCATGGTTTTGATATATTATTTTGAATTTGTCCGCCGCAGAATATTATTGTTAATTATGATAGAATTTCTAAATCATTTGATTGCTTTTTGAATAAAATTTTAAAAGTTTATTTGCTATAATAAAATTATCCTGAATCTATGGGAAAATATTATGGTAGGTAATATGATAATGAATAAAAAGAAAAAATCCGTTTTACTGATATTGATTATTGTGGTGGCTGTTAGTCTTATAATCGGTTTATCCTTTTCAACAAAATTAAGCGATCGTTCGTCAAAGGAGACGGAAACGGTCGGCGTAAGTACAACTGTTCCGGCAAAATACAGTGAATATTATGAAAAGAATCATGATTTTGTCGGTTGGATAAAAATAGAGAATACGACGATTGATTATCCCGTAGTTCAATGTGAAGATAATGATTATTATCTTACGCATAATTTCAATAAAGAGCCTGAAGCACGCGGTGCAATTTTTATGGCTTATGATTGTGATAAAAACTTAAAATGCAAGAATACTGTTATTCATGGTCACAACTGGCTTGATGAAACTGTTTTTTCAGAGCTTGAAGAATATGCTGAGTTTGACTATTACAAATCACACCCTGTAGTTGAATATAACACAAGAACCGAGCTTCATAAATGGAAAATCATTTCAGTATTTATAACGTCTGCCGATGAGAGTGAAGACAATGATTATGTTTTTAATTATGTTTATCCGAATATGGGCGAAGAGAATTTTGAACCTTATTCAAATGAACTGAAAAAACGTACACTGTTTAACACCGGCGTTGAATATAATGAAAATGATAAGTTTTTAACGCTTTCAACCTGTACAAGAACGGTAGATAAAGGTAATCAGCGTGCTGATTGCCGTATTGTAATAGTATCGCGAATGGTCCGTGAAAATGAAAGTGAGTATGTGGATGTTTCCAAAGCGGTTAAAAATCCAAAGCCTAAATATCCTCAGATATGGTATACAAACAAAGGGATTGAGAATCCATACAAGTCAGACGAGAAATGGTACCCTTATGAAATAGCAGCGTGAACAGCTGATTTTACAGGGGTATAAAATCTAATAAATATAAATGAAATGGACGCTTTTTTGATTAAGCGTCCATTTGTCTGTTTGACTGTTCTGTACTGAAATCTCCGATATATTAAAGATGCGTGTTTTTCTAAAGTTTATAATTGTTTATCTAAACTTTTTTTAGTGCTTTTGTATTAAAATATTGCTTGCAATAAAATTTGTTAAAAATTTATCAAATTCTTATTGTTTTTAAATTTCAGAGACAAAACAGAAGAAAGGAAATTTTTATGAAAACAAGCAAAAAAATAATCAGTATTTTGCTGGCTTTGGTTTTGGTCTTTTCATGTGCCGGACAGGCATTTGTTACAATGGCTGAAGAAAACTATAAGCCTGCATATACAGAAAAGGTTACAGAAGACGATGTGAAAGCCCTCATCGGAGATGTTAATACAATTCTTGAGGATAAGGTATTAACAGGTAACACGATTGAAAGCATATATAAAATGCTTCCCAAATTGAAATCACTTCTGATGCTTGAAGGTTCCACCCTCAAAGCATCCGATAAGGGCTTATTTTATAAACTGTCACAGCCGGAAAGATTTGCAGGTTTTTCGGAAGGACAGATTGTAGATGATGTTTATGATGAGAACGGTAAGTTAGTAACAGAGGGTACATTTACTGCGTTCTTTAAAGACCATCCTATTGTTTGTGCAAATGCATCTGATTTCAAAACAGAGATTGATACGATTGCAAAAACAGTTCTTGTTCAGAATATAATGGATACATTCCAGATTCTGCCGATGTTTGCAGGTGATTTTACTGCTGCTGCTAATTTTGGTACCGGTATTGATGAGGTATGTAAAGCTCTTGGTATTGAACAGGAAAAGAGTGCTGCAAATGTTTTTGGATTCAATGCTTTTGTTACAGGCGAATCATATGATATTGAAGGTGCAAATCAGTACATTCAGAATATTACTGCAGCTATTTTCCCTGATACCGCTAATTCAGTTATTGATTTAATTCAGAATGCTTTAAAGTCTGAAAACGCAAAGCTTCTTTACAGCGGTCTCAGCAAGATTGTCAACAATCTTGATAAGATGGTTACAGGTCTTTCGTCAAATTTAAGCGCAATGGGTGTTGATATTGCAGCTGTTCAGGAAAAAATTGTTGAAATAAAGAATACCTTCTCAGCTTTACCTACAATAGGTGAGGGCGAGAATAAAATGCTTGATATTCAGGGAACAATAGGCTATCTCATTTCCAACCTTACAAGCAATGCTGTGGGAATAAAATTCGGTAGTAATGCTGCACCAAGCGCAACTGTAGTTCTTGAATTTACAGAAATGCAGCTTGACAGAATTATTAATGCACAGAGCAATGCAGATGTTGTAAAAATCGCTTATGATTATCTTTATAACAATCTTATTGGTAATAATAAGACTAATTCTCTTTTGAATGTTGCAGTTTCAACAGGAATTATTGAAAATGCACTTGGTATTACTTTCGATGACGCAACAAGAAACTTTATTACGGATGCTCTTTATTTAACCAATGATGAGCTTGCTGACGAGCTTATTGTTATGGTTGCAGATCTTGCAGGAAGAGAAATTCCGACAGAGAATACTCCTTCTGATACAACTCAGGATCCGGAAACACCGGACGATGAGAAAGATAATGAGACAGACGGCAAAAATAATTTATTCAAGTTTGATACGCTTAAAGGCAATAAAACTTCTGACACAGATGAGTCAGGACGTAAAATTGTGAAAAAAGCAAGTATACCAAATACAGGTATTATGTAAATAGCTTTTATATATTTATTTAGATAATAAAACTTGTTTTAATTGCATCTGTTATTAGTAAAACGATGTGCACTTCTCGTGTATGTTTTGTCTTTGAAACAGCAGCTCAGGACGAAATCCTGAGCTGCTGAAATACTCCGGAATATGCTTGTTGGCTTTTTGCTTTGTTTGCCAAAACTAAGACAGGTAGTTATTACCTGTGCTTTGGTTTTCCATATTGACGGAAGGGACAGTTGAGAGAGCTTTACAATGATTGTATAGCTGTCGTGACTGTCCCTTTTGTTATTAAGCTTCTGATGTTCTGCCATTAAAAAGAAGGCTGATGCACCATATTGCAGCAAGTCCTACAATACAGTAAATGATTCTTGCGAATACGGCATCCTGTCCGCCGCAGATCCATGCAACCAGATCGAATTTAAATAGACCCTGTCTCTTATACACATCTGACGCTGCCGACGACTAGTCGAGTGTAGAT
>UQVI01000023.1 GCA_900544515.1 uncultured Oscillospiraceae bacterium
TCTACACTCGACTAGTCGTCGGCAGCGTCAGATGTGTATAAGAGACAGGCTATAAGTATAAGCACCGCCCAAAAGCTCGCCCTCTTCAAACTCATGGCGTTCAATGAAATGACGATTGACATAGTCCTCCTGAACTCTTCCTGACTTTTCAGGTATTGGTACAATTGTAATATGATATGCACTGGATTCATCCATATCATTCATATCTATTTTAATAGTATCCTCAGCATCTATGTAATATTCGCTCTTCACGACAGGCGAATTTACAACACCTGAAATACCCTTGTAAACAACCTCTTCTGTTTTTATTGCAAGTCTGTATCCGGACTTGAACAGTCCTGTATCGGAAAGATTTTTCAGCTTGACAACGGCTGAGCCGTCACGTCCTCCGCAAATAATTTCAATCTTATCCTCTGCATCATTCATTGTGACAAGACCCATAAAACCTTTGGAGGAAAAATCAGCCTCCCCCTTAAGTGCCTTGCCTAAATTGGATTTGAACAAATCCTGATAGCTGATATCGACAGTCTGTCCCTCCATATCAGTATACCAGCGGTAAAGCCACCAGTTTGAGTTAGGACAATTATCATCAGCCGCAACATCACACAGATTATTTGCGAGTCTCCAGTAAGCGATATCCGCATACACCTTGCTTGTTTCAATCTGAGTTATATACTGGAGCATTCTGCCGGGCATACCATTGTCCTGCATTCTGCCGTATTCCGTTACAATGATCGGCAGCTCCTCTATACCGAGTTCTGTTTCAAGCCCACGATAATCTTCAACGTGACCCTGCCAATGATATATTGAACTGTCATTCAGCTCGTGATAAATCATAACCTCAGGAACACAGGAGTTTTCTGTGCAAAAGATCATGAAATTTCTGATTTCGTTCTTATCATAGTCACAGAAACCGGGACCGCCTATAAGTGCATTCGGATTGATTGACTTAACAAAATCATAGGTTATCTTCCACGCGTCAAAGAAATTCTTTTCTCCGACTGCATTATAATCACCGTAAACACCGTACTGGCTGTCGGAACTCTCTTTTGTTTCTCCGAACCAGACACCATTATCACATTCGTTATAAATACAGTAAACAATCTTATCACAGTAAGGAACACCTGATAAATCGTTCACCGCTTTCTCAACCTTAGGCAGATAATCATTTTCTAAAAACTTCTTCCAATCGTATTTCCCAACACTTCGCTGCTTTTCAATACTGTCATGCTCATAATACCACGTGGAATATGCATCCTGTAAATAAACCACGATATAATCGGTATTATCAAGCTGTGAATATACGTGCGAAATGTCACCGACAGGGTGCTGAAGTCCGCCTTCCACCTTTTGCGACACGGTGGAAATATCAATACTTTCCGTCATATTCTCTGACGGAACACCCTTTTCGGCAAGACCGTAAAGATAGCCTGAAGCACCTGTTGTCACTGCACCTGTTTTTACACTCATATCAGCTGTAAGACTCGGCGTATAAAAAATCGCAAAACCGCCGATACACATACCAATCAAAAACACAAGACAAATAACAATGGAAAGAATTATTTTCAGAAAATTTTTCATATCATTATCCCTTTAAAAAGCACAGCTTCAAAGCCTTAGGATCAATCTTAAAATTAACCTCATTATAATCAAAGTTTTCTCCGTCACAATTGCCGAGCAATGCTTCTCCGTCCACAGACCATATACGTCCGCTCTTTATGTAGCCTGAATCAATCTGCTTGATTTCATCAATCTTGCCCGCACTGTACTTAGGAATAAGCGGAGGTGCCTGCATCAGCTTAATAGGGTGACAGAGTGCATAATCAAGCAGTCCGTCATCAAGCTTGGAATCAGGTGCAGGACAAAAGCCGCCGCCATAATAGCTTGCATTGCATATTGCGAAAAGTGTGTAATCAAGAGGTTCGTGCTGAATTTTATATTCCCTGCCCTCTTTATCAATACAGTTCAGATCAACATTTATCTTATAATCAAGAGAGCTGCAAAGCACCGGAACAATAGCAAGATTATATGCCTGGTGTCCGATAGCGGGGAATTTGCCGGCAATTTTTCTGCCGAGTGTTTCCACCTTAGTATCAAGTCCATAGCTCATAACATTGATACATTTTTCGCCATTATAATCAATAAGATCTATCGGCTTTACATCATATCGGATGTTGCCGTTATAAAAGCCGAATGCTTTTATTACATTTTCTACATTAATCTTTTTCGTGCCGTAAATTTTCTTGGCAAAATCGTTGCCTGTTCCCAAAGGAAGAATGAGCATAGGGGTATCCGTATGAGCAAGTCCGTTGGCAATTTCATGCACAGTACCATCGCCGCCGCAGGATACAATAACGCAATCCTTTCCGTATTTTTCAGCATAACGATGTGCTATATCCTTTGCATCCCCCTTGCATGCAGTCTCCTCAAGAATCATATCATCCTCAATCAGACGGAATGTTGATTTGATTCTTGAAAACAATCTTTGCTTATCATCATTTCCTGCAATTGGATTTATCACAAATATATACTTCACTTTAACTACTCCTCTTTATGAAAAACAATTAAATTACTCTTGTACCGCCCACCGGTCTGATAATCAGAATATGGCATGAGCCCTCTCCGAATACGTCGTCCATTGTCTTTCTGTATTCTTCAAGACAATCATTCGGAACAAATGCCTGAATTGTACCTGCAAAACCGCCGCCGTGCACTCTCCATGCACCCTTGCCCTCAAGCAGCTGCTGACTGAGACAAAGTGCCAGTGAAAGCTTCTGCTCAGTCGGATTATTCGGTGTGAACACATTCTGATTATATAAGAATGAAGAAAAGCCTGACTTGGTTATAACCTGCTTGAAAACATCAAAATCATTGCTTTCAAGTGCTGAAACCGCTTTTTCAACTCTTGTGTTTTCATTGTAGAAATGAACTGCACGGAGAATTGCACGGTCATTCACCTTGCCTGTAAGTTCAGGAATTGCACGGAAAAATGTATCAGAAGAAATTTCCCTGAGTACATTTTTACCAAGTGCCTTTGCAACGGTTTCCATCTCACCGCGAACAGCAGCATAATCATCTGTCAAATCACTGTGATTACCGTGCGTATCCACAATACAGAGACTGTAGCCTGACTGTGCAAAATCAAAGTCTACCTTTTTAATAACCGGATTTTCAGTGCTTTCAAAATCAATTGTAACAAATGTTCCGACTGATGATGCCATCTGGTCAAGCAGACCTGACGGCTTGCCGAAGAATACATTTTCACTGTACTGTGCAGTCTTTGCGATTGTAACTGCATCAATATTTCCATCATTATAAAGATGAGAAAGAACCGTACCTAAAAGCACCTCAAAGGCTGCTGATGAGGAAAGTCCTGAACCACCCATAACATCACTTGTTGTACAAGCATCAAAGCCGCCGATTTTATAGCCGTTATTCTTAAGACCTGCTGCCACACCCTTAATCATAGATGCTGATTTGCCGTACATACCTTCAGAAGGTGTAAGGTCAGATATATCAACTGTATTTAATGAATGACCCTCTGATTTTTCATTAATCACATTATCATCGTTTTTAGCAGCAACCGCAATGGCATCCAGATTGATTGATGCCGCCAGAACCTTACCATTGTTATGGTCAGTATGATTACCGCAAATCTCCGTTCGGCCGGGAGCACTTAATACCATAACATCCCTGTCATCTCCAAAAAGCTCAATGAACTTTTTGATTGTTTTTATGTAGCGTGGTTTCTGCATCTCAACAGCAGAATCAGTAACGTATACCTTTTTTAAAGCAATGTCCGCACCACCACTCTGAATTGTTGCAATAAGTTCACTTGGTTTCATCTTTTTATCTCCTTATAAAACAATTTTATATTTTTCTTTTTCAGAATAAATCAGAAGCGTCTGATTCATCTGCTTTGATTTTCTTCCGTAAAAAACATTAAAGGTGATAACCGACACACCTGTAAATGCCACAATAATCATCAGAAGCACAATAAACTGTACTGAAAATGGGTTGTAAATTGCCGAGCCGATTTTCGTATAAATAAACAGTCTTGGTGCAAAACCCAGAATACTCAGACAGGTATAATAAACAAAATCATACTTCATTGAGCCGTAATACTTTGACACCATTCCAAGCGGTATGGACGGCACAAGCCTTGATACAAAAAGCACATACGGATTGCCTGTTCCCTTGAACTGAATCCAGTCCCTTACAAAGTGAAGCTGTTTTATGCCGAGAATCATTCCGGTCCAGCCGCCTCCGATAAACTTTCCCTCCACATATTTCACCGAGAAAAAGAATACACAAAAGACAAGATTAATGATAACCGCCTGGGTTATCGGAAAAACGATACCGGAAATCACACACAGAAATCCCATTGGAATAGGCAACTGACACTTGGCAATATAAAGTGCAAATATACAAAGTATAATTTCCGTGTTTGATTCCAGATTTACGATTGCATCATCAATCTGCTCAAGCCAGCTGATGAGTGTGTCAAAACGTATTTCAAGTCTTGCATGATTATAAAGTACTATGGACAGAAAAATCAGCAAGCCTGTCATAACAAGCACAATGATACCGGATATTAAATTTGTCTGATGGCGTTTTTGCTGTTTCACAAAGTCATCTCCAAATTAGTTATTTCAGCCAAACAGGAGCCGAATAAAATAAGTTTTAATAATCTTTTTTGTTCGCTGCTGTTTGTGGTTACTTGCATTCAAAATAGTTGCCCAGAAATTCGAATTCAGGCAGCTCATCATAAAGAGCACAAATCAAATCAAGTGTGGATTTATCCTTTACAGAGCCCATTACATCAACATAAAAATAGTAATCAAAATCTGCATTTTCAATCGGTCTTGACTCAAGCTTTGTCAGGTTGAGTCCTGCCATAGAAAATCTGCCAAGAACTCTGTAGAGCGAGCCTGTTGTATGCGGAGCTGAGAAAATCAGAGAAATTTTATCTGCATCCTCACCGATTACAAGCTCCTTTGAAATCACAATAAATCTTGTTCTGTTATTATTATTATTCTGAACATTTCGTTTTAAAATCTTTAATCCGTATTTTTTTGCTGCGAGTTCCGAACAGATTACAGCAATATTATTTTTACTGCTTTTAGCGACAAATTCTGCAGCAGCAGCCGTATTAGAAAAGTTAACACCTGTAAAATCAAAGCTCTTAAGAAAATTGTTGCACTGTGACAAAGCCTGAGGGTGAGAATAAACATCCGCTATATCCTCATACTTTGTATCTGCTTTAGCGCAAAGGCAATGCTCAATTTTCAAATCATATGCACCGACAACATAAAATCTGTATTTCATTATAAGGTCGTAGGATTCGTGCACAGAGCCTGCTGTTGAATTTTCAACAGGAATCACGCCATACTTAGCCTCACCCTTATTTACTGCCTCAAAGACATCCTCAAACTGCTTATAAAACCTGACAGGTGAATCAGGGAATAAGGTATTCGCAGTAACGCCGCTGTATGCACCCTCAACACCCTGACATGCCACACTTTCACCATTGGCAGTGAGTTTACCTGAAGATTTTGCACCTTCTATAGTATCTCTAAGCTTTTTTCCGCCGCCGATTATTTTGTGCTGCAAGGCTCTGGAAGCATCCATTGTGGCTGAAAATACAGTTTTAATTGTATCGCCCTGCGCACCGCATTTCGCGGCAACATTATCCAGTATCTGCTGTTCTCTTTCAGCGTTTAATACAGGTATACCCCTTTCAACCTTATATCTGGCAACCTGCTCTGATATGCTCATCCTTTTTAAAAGAAGAGGAATCAGCTGTTCATCAATTGCATCAATTTCTTTTCTAAGATCTAATAAATCCATTATCTAATTATATCCTTTTTATTTTCATTACATCATCAAATCAAGCAAAGCAAAGGCAACTGCCGCCTCAACCACAGGCACTGCACGAGGTACGATACAGGGATCGTGACGACCCTTGATTATCAGTGTTTCCTCCTCCATCGTCTGTAGGTTTACGCTCTGCTGCGGCTGAGAAATAGACGGAGTAGGCTTAATAGCTACGCTGAGCACCAGAGGAGCACCGCTGGTCATACCGCCGAGCACACCTCCGTTATGATTTGTCTTAAGTGCCACCTCACCGTTTTTAATGCAGTAAGCATCATTCGCCTGAGAGCCTGTCATTTCAGCAAAATCAAAGCCTGCACCGAACGCAACACCCTTTACGGCAGGAATACCGAAAAGCATTGACGCAAGGTGACTTTCAACCGTTGAAAAAATATTTGCACCGATACCAACAGGAATTCCCACTGCGGCACATTCAATCACACCGCCGACGCTGTCCTGTTCAAGTCTTGCGCATTCAATTGCTGCTCTCATTTTTTCCTGCGCTTCGGCCGATATTGTTGAAAAGGATACAGAGGAAAGACTTTTAAGAAGCTCTGCTGAAATATCATTTTTATCAAACATATCGTCACATACATCCGCAATCTGAGCAATATGTGCACCTACGGTAATACCCTTTTGCTCAAGTATCTGCTTTGCAACCGCACCTGCAAAAACCAGTGGCGCAGTAAGCCTGCCGCTGAAATGACCGCCGCCGCGTATATCATTATTGCCGCTGTATTTCACATAAGCAGGATAATCACTGTGTGACGGACGTGGTACTGTCATCAGATTTGAATAGTCACCGCTTTTCGTATTTGTATTCTCAATCACCATTGCAAGCGGTGCACCTGTTGTTACATTATCAAGCACACCTGAAATGATATTCGGTATATCCTTTTCAAGTCGCGGAGTAGCTGACCTGTCCTTGCCCGGAGCACGTCTTGACATATCCACATATATTTTATCCATATCAAGCTCAACGCCTGCCGGAAGTCCGTCAATCACACAGCCTATCGCTTTTCCGTGACTTTCACCGAATATGGAGAGTTTGATATTTTTACCAAATTCAGAGGACATCTGCCTTACCTCCAATACTGTTATAATCTTCAAAAAATGAGGGATAGGATTTATTTATACTGTTTGCATCATCAATCACAGTTTCACCATCAAGAAAAAGTCCTGCAATAGAAAATGCCATAACAATTCTGTGATCATTATATCCCTTGAGCTCAGCACTATGAAGCTCTTTTCCGCCGTTGATAATCATTCCGTCCTCAGTTTCAGTAACATCTGCACCGATTAACTTAAGATTTTCCACGACGCTTTCAATCCTGTCAGATTCCTTATATCTTAATCTCCCAGCACCCTTAATCACGGTCTGCCCCTCAGAAAATGCAGCAAGCACTGAAATAATCGGAACCAAATCGGGAATATCTGTTGCATCCACAACAGTACCCTTAAGTGCACTTTTAACACATCTGACACTGTCTTCATTTATCTCAAATTTTGCACCAAAGGCTTCAAGCACATCCAGTATACCCTTGTCACCCTGAGTGGTATTCATATCCAGTCCGCCGACTGTCACATCACCGTTTATTGCACCTGCAACAAGAAAAAATGCAGCTTGTGACCAATCGCCCTCAACTGTATAATCCATTTTATGAAAGTTCTGACCGCCGTGAATGAGATAACCAAAATCAGTCTCCGTAACCTTGACTCCGAAATCATTCATTACTTTAACCGTCATATCCACATACGGCTTTGACTGTAAAGGCGTTGTCAGTATAATTGCACTGTCACCGTCCAGATTTGCCAATGCAAGGAGAAGACCTGTTATATACTGACTGCTTACATCTCCTGCAACCTCATAGCTGCCGTTTTTCAGTTTACCTGAAATAGTCAGCGGCAAGCCGCCGCCGCTTTCAACAGCAACATTGTGCATCGGCAAAAGTTCAAGATATTCCCCAATCGGTCTTTGAGGTAATCTGCCCTCACCGACAAAGGTAACCTTTTTTCCAAGTGCTGCAGCGACAGGGATCATAAAACGCAGTGTTGAACCGCTTTCTATACAATTCAAAACGCTCTCTCCATTTTGCAGAGCCTTGATAATTCCCACTGTAGCCTGCATATCCTTTGAATCAATAATAGGCTTAACTGCACCTCCCCCTGCAAGGAAAGAGCAAATCAGTGCCCTGTGAGCGGCGGATTTTGACGGAGGAATTACGACTCTGCCGTCCAGTGCTGAACCATTTATTTTTACAATACTCATCTTATTTATAATTATACTCCGAAAACTTTTGCTATATCTGAATTATCAATAGGTTTAATAAAGCTGTCGCCGATTTTATTAAGCATTACAAACTTTATACCCTTGCCTGTTCTTTTTTTATCTGCACTCATCGCTGAAACAATCTCTGCCACGCTGTGCGTATCTTCAGTTTTAAGATTATACTTTTCAAGGACAGATATAATCTTCTCTGCAGTTCCGCTTTCGGTAATACCCATTGACTCACCAATACGGCTTATCATAACCATACCGATTCCAACAGCCTCACCGTGACTTACCGTTTCAAAATTCCAAAGCTTTTCAATAGCGTGACCGCAGGTGTGACCGAAATTAAGAAGAGCTCTTTCTCCGTGCTCCTTTTCATCATTCTCTACTACCTGACGCTTGATATCAAGGCAATCATAAATAACATCATCAATACTCTCCCTGATATCCTCTTCAGCCAGCTTATCAAAAAGTGCACGAGATTTTATACAGCCGTACTTAATAACCTCTCCCATTCCGTCTGAAAAGAAATGAGCCGGCAGCGTATCCAGTACTTTTGAATCAATAATAACGAGACTTGGCTGATGAAATGCCCCGCAAAGATTCTTACCCTGAGGAAGGTCAACACCTGTTTTACCTCCTACGGAAGAATCTACCTGTGAAAGCAGTGTTGTAGGTATCTGAACAAACTGAATACCCCTTAGATATATTGCAGCAGCAAAGCCTGCCATATCACCGCAGACACCTCCGCCGAGTGCAACGACGCCATCCTCTCTTGTAAGACCATTCTCTGCCATAAACTCAACCATATCAATTACGGTTGCAGTGTTCTTCGAAGCCTCACCTGCTTTGAAAATGTATGTATATACGTCATAACCCTCAGCAACAAGCAATGCCTTTACCTTGTTACCATATAGTGTATTAACATTTGTATCACTGATAAGACAGATTTTCTTACCCTTTAAGACCGTCTTTATAAGTTCGCCTGATTTATCAAGGAGTCCTTTTTCAATCAAAATATCATATCCGCTGTTGACATGAACAGTAAGCTTTTTCATTATCCGATTTCTTCCTTTATCTTATTTCCCTTTTCCATTAAATCGTGAAGTGAGGAAGCATCCTCATTAACTATGCTGTACTTGAATTTCATAAGATTTGATACAAGATCATCAATCTCACGTACCAGTGCGCCCTTATTATCAATAAACAACTCCGTCCACATATCAGCATTGATCCTTGCAACCCTGCTGACATCACGATAGCTTCCTGCAGAATATCCCGCATGATAAGGAGCTAAAGGTGAAAGCACATATGAGCACGCCAGCACATGTGCAATCTGTGATGTAAAAGCAATCATTTCATCATGATGCTCAGGAGTCGTTACAACTGTGCGCGCAAATCCCATTTCCTGCGCAAGACCGACTAAAGCGTCTGTCTTGCTTCTCGGAGTATCCTCATACGGTGTACAAATAAATGATGCATTATCAAAAAGTGTATCAAGCGAGTTATCATATCCACTGACCTCTCGTCCTGCCATCGGATGAGCACCAATATAGTAAAAATCAAAGTTTTCCTTTTCGAGCTTACGGCATATTTTTGTCTTGATACCACAGGAATCCGTAACAATACTATGCTTTTTAAATAAATCCCTATTATCAAGAACAAATGGAATGATTGCCTGAGGATAGAAGTTAATGATAGTTATATCTGCCTGAGGAATAAGTTCATCCAAAGTTCCGCTTTTATCAATAACACCGTCACTGAGCGCTCTCGCAGTAACGGATTCTGTTCTGTTCCAGCCAAGAACCGTATGTGAAGTATTCTTTTTTAAAGTTTTTGCAAGGCTTGCACCAATCAAGCCAAGACCGACAATTAAAACATTCATAGCCGCACCTTCACAGATAAATAGTTATATTTATAATAATATATAACTTATAATAAGTCAAATAACAAAAGGGTAAAAATAATTTATTTTATTTTTTGTTTATAAATTATTGTTTTGTGTAGGGGAGGATCTCCGTGCTCTCCAAAAATCATGAAACGGGCAGGCGTGGACTCCTCACGGGAGCCGTCCCCCTTTGTCACTTTGTGACATTTCCCCTAACAGGGGAATAACCCCTGCTCAACGAAATATCAAGAACATTATTGATTAACTAAACAATAATTTGGCAAAAAATAAGGCTGCGGATTTCTCCGCAGCCAAAATTCATTTATTAATCGAAATAGTTATTATCATCACCATCAAGGCCAGGACCTTTATCTCCGTCTCCCTCTCCGATAAAAGAGGTCATTACAACGTCCTTTGGAGGCAGAGTGTAATTACGAATTTCAATCATTGGTTCTTCATAAAACTTTTTCATAATTTACATCCCCCTTCCTTAAAGTCCCTGTGTTGTGCCCGGAACAGTCTTTGAATATAATGTCTTAAGATTTCCGTTAGCATCCTTAACAATTGCATAAGCAGCGTAATCAAAGCTTACCACACGACCATCTAAAGGTGCATTAACATTAATAACAAATTGATTACCAGCTGTATGCCTTGAAGACTTGAAACGAGCAATACCGTTCTTGCCGACATTCTCAATCTTAAGATCAGAGCCCTGCTGAGATGTGAAGAGAATACCTGCTTCGACAATTTCATATCCCTCAGGAAGAGTGAAAGTACCAATCATTGAGAACTTAGCAAGCTTGTTGCTGCTATTGTAAACAGGAACAACCTCATCAAGAACGGATACAGTCGCTACTTCAGGAATTATCATTTCAGCGGTTGCAGAATCCATTTCAGCTTCAATTAAGTTACCTGCTCCATCATAGAAGAAGTACGCTGAACCATCAGTTACGCAGGACCTATACTGCTCCTTGCTGAATGAAATAATATCAATGTTTCTACATACATTGAATGAATACTCTGTACCATATGCAAGAATCACATACTCATCATATTCATCAGTCGATTCACTAACATAAGCCCAGCAATATGCATCACTTCTTGAAAGTGTTACAAGCTTCTCATAAGCACATGAATCTGAATATGCAGCACTGCCATCCCAGAAATTATCAGGAGACTCATAATAATTTACATCAAAAGTGTTCTCTGTATCTGCAACATAATTAGCAGTTATTGTCATATTTGAGCTTACCGGAATCACGTCATCCTTCTGGTATCCACCTTCATAACCTGTAAAGGTATAGAAAGCATAGTTAGGAGCTGCAGGAACCGTTACGGTACCATTTGTTGTATACTGAACGTCAAATACTTTACCATCATTTGTTGCAAATTTAACAACATAACCTTCTTCATTTTCAGCAGCATTTGCCGTTGTAAGATAAGTATCACCCTTAACAATAAAGCCTAAAGAACTTGCTGTAAGCATATACTTGGCAATACTCTTTTCGTTATTTCTTGAAGGAGCAGCATAGCTATAAGACCACGCTACCATCTTTGCACCATCACTGATGTTAACGTCCATATCAGGAACATCCTTTGCAAAACTTCCATTGCTATCTACGATTACCGGAGAACCGTACTCAGCAGAGCCTACCGGATTTCCATTAAGATATATTGTATAAACACGCTTATTAAGATTGCTTGCATTAAGAGCAGCTCTTATAGCAGCATCAACATCATCCTGATTACCAAATGTAAGACCAATAACCTTTTCGTCTCCTACTGTTACTTCTGAGGTGTAAGAGAAATCAAGTGAACCGAGATTATAAACATCTTCGTCAATACCTGCTTCAGCTTTTGCCTTTTCTACAAGAGCCTTTGCACCAGTAACATCAACATCCGATGCTTTGAGATTTTCAGCTAGTTCAACCAGCTTAGCAGTTTCAGCATTAATTGCTGCCTGCTCAGTGCCCATAGTTACAGCCTTTTCTTCATCAGTGAAGTTGTAATACTTCATTTCACTGATTGCTGCATTAACAGCCTCCAAATCAGCTGTTGTATAGGTTTCATCGACAAACTTGCCCATAAGTGCAGCCTTAGCATTGTTATAAGCAATGAAGTCAGCAAGATTAGACTCACTGTCATAAATTGCAGTAAAAGTAGTATCTATAAGAATAGACGCATTTACATCAAATGCCGGAGACCATTCTTTGAATGTGTATTTAAGTGCACCGTCAGCTGAAATCCACTGAGGAGCAGTGATTGCATTAACCTCGTCAGCGTACTTTGAAAGAGAATCGCCGGGTGTAACATTAATTACGGTTGAAACATCTGTACCATCAGCATTCTTGTAATTGAATGTAACAGCTAATTTCTTAAGTTCAAGTGCCTGATATGCATCCCATAAGTTTGAATATCTTGTCCTGCAACGGTCAACGAGTGTACTTGTCGAAACAGTCTGATTAGTATAATCTAATGGCTCCTGAGCCTTGCTTAAAGCATCTGTAAAATTCTTTAATGAAGCATCAGTATATTTTGCAGAATCGTTTTTAACAAGCTCATTACATATATTGATAAGGTCTACAAGATAAGCGATATCAATTACCTCTACCTGTGTATAAATCTTTTCCTGATTTGAAACTGAAGTAAATCTTTCATAACCGGAAACTGCTGTTGTATTCTGAATATTACGAAGAACTACCGCAGCAAAGTTTGTACGCATAGCATAGTTCGTATACTGAATAGAATCCGTACTTGCGGTAAGTTTTTGCGGTGTTGTTGCAGGAAGACTGATGGTCATATCTGCACTTACATATGTCTCAGCAACATCATTATTAGATGTTCTTGCGAAAACACCACCGCGTCCGGGATCGCTTGAAATACCATCGGTTGTACCGAGAATTGTTGTCAAGTCAGTTGCATATGCTGTTGTCTCATCAGTAATCTCTGTACCGTCCTGAAGTGTTATGATACGAGGACAGTTGTTATTACCGCTTCTGCCTGCATAAGTAAGTCTTTCAAGAGCGATAACGCCATTATCATTTGCCTGATAAGTCAGACAGCCAGGATAAGCAGTCTTCTGATCAGAGGTAAGTGCAGGCGGTTTTGATGAAGTTCCTGAATAACCGTTAATCCATCCTGTTTTTGTATCGTCACCTGCATTAATGCTGAAACTATCAAGCATGTTATTCGCAAGTGGTGTACTTGAACCGGTTTTAATACCTGATATTAATTTTACAGTAGCTGTACCATATGTTGCATTAAGAGCATCATGCGTCTTTCTGAATACTACAGCCTTATCGGTATATGAGAAGCCTACACCAACGGTACCCTGATCATTTCTTGTCAT
Source organism: uncultured Oscillospiraceae bacterium (assembly GCA_900544515.1). Lineage (GTDB taxonomy): Bacteria > Bacillota > Clostridia > Oscillospirales > Acutalibacteraceae > Eubacterium_R. The sequence goes on from UQVI01000023.1 coordinate 13,384, forward strand.
ATCGGAAAGATAATTGATACCGGTATTCTTGAATGCTAAACCATTTGGAATAGCCATGAATGAAGCTTTTCTGCTGTTATAAGCTGCCATAACTTTTTCAATTTCAGCAATATATTCAGCATACTGTGAATCATAATTTGTCAAATCAGTTATTGCACACTTAGCAATATATTCATTTGCCTTATCAGCTACTGTTTTAATTTCACCATAGTTGGAATAGTCATCAGCATTGAGCTCGCCGACAAGTGCAAGTGCATCATTGAGTGACATTCTTCCATACTGTGTAGCAACAATAGAATCAGCATCAACGCGAAGAGCTTTGATAGCCTCTTCAACAGCTGCTGTCTGCTGAGCTACTTTTTCCTGATTTTCATCAGAAAGAGTAAGGAGTGACGCAGGATCACCATATTTGTTTTCTGCACCCCATACGACTTCCTTTGCAGTATAAACTACATTCGCAACATTATTATATGAATCATCTGTAAAGATATGATCATAAGCCTCAAATGTATCAATAACTGTTGCAAGAGCAGTTGCATCAACCTTCTGTTCTGCTGTTTCAAGAACAAGACCATTCAAAATATCAGCTGCATCCTGAGCACCTGTAGGATTGCCATAGCCATTTCTCATGATATCCATAGCATTTTCATAAGCTGTTTTGAGCTCAGCATAGGAAGCCTCAGTAAGACCATTGTTTACGCCATTATTGTATGCAGCCATTTTTGCATTCATTGCCAAACGCAGATTCTCATAAGCCTTATGATCTCTTGAACCAACAGTTGGTTCTGTATAAGATGCTACATAGTTTTTAATAGCAGCTGCACAAGACTGAACACTTGACTCTGCTGTACTATCATCATAAGAATAGTTATTTGGATTCAAATTATCAGCAGTAAGCTTATCAAAAGCTGCCATAAGTTCAGTAAGCCCGCCCTGTGTATAATCTGATACGCTGTAATTACCTTCAAATGCTGAAGTAAGCTTTGAATTCAATATGTTATAATAGGTTACAATCGGCTTATAGTTGATAATATAATTTGTATGGGAAGTAGTAACACTACCATCTGCCCAACCAGCTGTCAAATTCCACTTTCTGTAACCATGTGCAGTGAAATTAATATTGGAAACTTTCTCATAATAATCAGAAGTGTTTCCTGAACCGAGATATGTTAAGCTATTCCAATAGAATTTGTGTGAACTGTTTTTATTAAGATTGGCAGTTGTTTCCGTCTTGTTATCAGTAGTATAACCTATAGCATCCTTTGATGCGATATTGTCACCAGGCCACTTCTGGTATCCTGAGCTGGCGTCCATATAACCTTCCCAGTTTTTGGTAAAACCAAGAACTGTATCGTTACTTCTTACATAATCAAATTTAGGATTTGTATTATCCTGACCATATGCTTCAAAGACAATAGGGCTCGTTACAGGATTAACGCCATCGTAAACATTAACTATCACATTAGGAACAGCAAGTTTATAATTAACACCTGTTCCGCCAAGAATTCTTGTTTCATTAGTAAAATTAGTGGTTTGTGAAGCATATACGATGTTAGAATACCCACCTGTTGCAACATTAGATTCACCATTACCGCTGTGATATGCAGGTGCAGTAAATGTTGCTGCAGACCACTCAGTCATTGCATTTGTAGCAGCAGTAAGAGCTGCAGCTTTGCCATCAAGGGCATTTGCTACACCGCCGTAAACATATGCATCAATTGCCTTTTGGGCATCAACGTAAGCATTGTACGCTGCGGACATGTTCGTATAAACCTTACCGTCCATTTTCTTTTCATACGCAGTCATTGCATCTGATACTTCAATTACAGCCAGATCCTTTGACGCATCAATATCCGCACTGATATTAAATGCAAATACAGTAATCGGAACTGATGTGATAATCATCAAAGCTGCAAGAAGAACAGATAAAATTCTTTTCGAAACTTTTGTTTTCATAGCATTGATTTCCTCCTAATCAATTTACCCCTTAGCTACAAGCAAAAATTCGATTGACACCTCTGTTTCTGACCAAAACTTGGCATCTGAACAGCTGCTTAAAGCACAGAGCATACAGGACAAAATGGGTAAAATATGCCCACTTCTCCCTTTTATATACAATAGCATAATAGCACAATAAAAATGCCTTGTCAACAGATTTTCAATAATAAAGTAATACAGATTGTTTACAATTTTTTTACAAAATTGATTATGGACAATCTCGCTGATTTAGTAGTGTTTCGTTATACATATTTATATATTGTAACGACTTCTGTTTTTGAATCAGTCATGTGCTGTCTCTTATACACATCTCCGAGCCCACGAGACTAAGGCGAATCTCG
>UQVI01000024.1 GCA_900544515.1 uncultured Oscillospiraceae bacterium
AGATTCGCCTTAGTCTCGTGGGCTCGGAGATGTGTATAAGAGACAGATCTTATATCAGGTTATCAGACGTCATCCTCGCCCTGAAGTGCATCATATCCGCACTCACCAGTACGAACCTTCACCACATCCTCAACATCGTAAATAAATATTTTGCCGTCACCGATATTGCCTGTGTAAAGCACCTTACGTGCAGTGTCAACAACCGTGTTCACAGGAACAGCAGAAACAACCATTTCCAGCTTCATCTTAGGATTAAGATTCATTTCCTCGATTTCAACACCACGATATTTTCTGATATGTCCCTTCTGTGTACCGCAGCCCATAACATTTGTAACCGTCATACCGGTAACACCGATAGAGTTCATTGCATTCTTGATTTCTTCAAATCTTGCAGGATTGAAAATCATAACAACCTTTGTCAGCTTAGCATCTGTATTCGTTGTGTACGTTTCAACAGGAACCGCCTTTTCAACAGGTGCAGATACCGCCGGAGACGCAGGAACAACAGCAACTGCAGAGGTATACGCCGCAGGCATAAAGTCAGCATATGCTGAAGGGAGATTATGCTCAGTTGCATCAAGGCCCTTGATTTCCTCCTCAGCAGAAACTCTGAGACCGTTTGTCTTTTTGATAAGCGTAAACACAATAAGCATAGTAACAACTGTCCAAGCAGCAACTGCAGCAAATCCTATAAGCTGTATACTAAGCTGCTTAAAGCCACCACCATAGAAAAGACCTGTGCCGACATCATTTGCACCTGTTGAGAACAAACCGACAGCAATTGTGCCCCATATACCGTTTACCATATGAACAGCTACAGCACCGACCGGATCATCAACATGTATTTTTTTGTCAATTATCTCAACCGCAACCACAACAAGAATACCCGAAACAGAACCGATAATGATTGAACCCAATGCATCTACGCAGTCACAAGGTGCAGTAATAGCTACCAGACCTGCAAGAGACGCATTCAGAGACATGGAAACATCAGGCTTGCCATCCTTAATCCATGTGAAAATCATAGTTACACAGGTAGCAATAGCAGGTGCAAGTGTTGTTGTAACAAAAATTGACGCAAGCGAATCAACCGATGTTGCAGCAGCACCATTGAATCCATACCAGCCGAACCAAAGAATGAATACACCAAGAGCACCTATAGTAAGGTTGTGACCCGGTATTGCCTTTGCAATTTTCTTACCTGTTTTCTTGTCAACCTTGTATTTACCGATACGAGGGCCAAGCATAATCGCACCAATGAGTGCTGCTATGCCGCCTACCATATGGATAGCTGTTGAACCTGCAAAATCGTGGAAACCGCGAGTTACAAGCCAGCCGTTCGGATTCCATATCCAGCCTGCCTCAATCGGATAAACAACTGCCGAAATCACTGCTGAATAGATACAGTAAGATGAAAACTTGGTACGCTCAGCCATAGCACCTGAAACGATTGTAGCCGCTGTAGCACAGAACACCAAGTTAAATACAAAATTTGACCAGTCAAAATTCTGATAATCGGTGAACACGCCAAGTGTCGGCATTCCCACAAGACCGCCGAGACATTCCTCACCCATCATAAGACCGAAGCCTAAAAGAATGAACATAATCGCACCGATACAAAAATCCATAAGATTTTTCATAATGATGTTTCCTGCATTTTTTGCTCTGGTAAAGCCGCTTTCAACCATTGCAAAGCCGCACTGCATAAAAAACACCAATGCCGCACCTATAAGAAACCAGACGCCGAACAGTTCGCCGTCGACGGCTTCTATAATTGATTCCATAGTCATAAGTATTCCTCCTCCATAATTTGATTATATAAATACAGAACCGCTAAAATAAAAGAAGAGGGGTGCCTGCTGTAAAGCAGACACCCCATTGTGTCAAAAAATATAAATCAGCGTCTGCGTCATACAGACGCTGATTTTAAAATGGTATATAAAAATTATACACCATAAAGAGAGGGCTCGTTTACGACCGCTCACAGTGTGAGATGAAGGGAGTAATAAGAGCTCAGTAGCGGTCTGAATTTCGGAGCACATCATGGTGCGAACTAAATTCAGGGCACCGCCCTGCGTCCTCGTTTACGACCGCTCACAGTGTGATTAATTAATATCTGATGATATACTCATCAATCTCCCACTGCGATACCTTTGTGCGATAATTATCCCACTCAGCCTTCTTACCTTCAGTATAAGCATTGAATACGTGCTCGCCGACTGTTTCTCTGATGAACGGATCAGCCTCAGATGCCCAGATTGCTTCCTCAAGTGAACCAGGAAGACAGTCAATGCCCTTTTCATAAAGCTCTTCGTTTGAAAGCTCAAACACATTGTTGTCAAATGCGGGAGCAGGCTCAAGGCCTTTCTTGATTCCGTCAAGACCTGCTGCGAGGCAGAGTGCCATTTCAAGATATGGGTTACAAGCAGGGTCCGGAGAACGAAGTTCTACACGAGTACCCATTCCGCGTGCTGCAGGAATACGAACAAGAACAGAACGGTTTGATGCTGACCAAACAATATATGTCGGTGCCTCATAACCGGGAACAAGTCTTTTGTAAGAATTAACGGTTGGGTTAGCATAAACTGTAAGACCCTTAACGTGAGCAAGAATACCTGCAATAAAGCTGTGTGCAACCTTGCTGAGTCCGTCAGGACTTTCAGGATCATAGAAAGCATTGATTGTTTTTCCGTTTTCATCCTTAGTCATAAGTGACATATTTGTATGCATACCTGAACCGTTGATACCATAAACAGGCTTTGGCATAAATGTTGCATGAAGACCGTGCTTTGTTGCATAGGTTTTAACAACATGCTTAAAGGTCATTACACGGTCAGCTGTTGTCATAACCTCGTCAAACTTAAAGTCAATTTCGTGCTGGCCTGCTGCAACCTCGTGGTGAGATGCCTCAATTGTGTATCCCATTTCCTCAAGTGCAAGACAGATATCACGACGGCAGTTTTCACCGTGATCAACAGGGTTAAGGTCAAAGTAACCACCTTCATCACCTGTAACGGTTGTAGGGTTGCCGTCCTCATCAAGCTTAAAGAGGAAGAATTCACATTCAGGACCTACATTAAATGTATAGCCCATTTCCTCTGCCTCGTCCATAACCTTCTGAAGAACGTTTCTTGGATCGCCGAGAAATGGTGTTTTATTGTCCGCACAATATACTGAACAGATAAGACGTGCAGTCTGTGCATTCTGATGCTTTCTCCAAGGGAAAATGGTCCATGTGTCATAATCAGGGTGAAGATACATATCTGATTCATCAATACGTACAAAACCATCGATTGATGAGCCGTCAAACATACATTCATTATCAAGTGCCTTTTCAAGCTGTGAGCTTGTAATCGCTACATTCTTCATAATACCGAAAACATCGGTAAACTGAAGTCTGATAAACTCTACAGCATTTTCCTCTGCACTTTTAAGAATGTCTTCCTTTGTGTACTTACTCATAGTAAATACTCCTCTCTAAATTGATTTATATATTTTTATTATTAAACAATAAAAAAGGGGGCATTCCACCATAAAGCGGAACGCCCTCGTTCTTACTACACTGCTATTATACGCACATCCATATGCATTTGTCAACACTTTTATTAAAATTTGTCGATTATAAATTGTGAAAAATCAGTATGGTCAAATTTTTTGTGCAACATTTACATATTGATAAACTCTTCACCAATCACCCTATTCACCATATCGGTATAATATTCAACTGTACCGCCCTGCTGGGAATGGGACTCAGCCAGATCATCACTGTAATCACTCAGCTTGTACACATTAAATCTGAATTTATCGTTTTCACCGCGATTATAGTGACAGACAATCGGCGTAAGCTTGGCACTTGTTATCTCGATTTCATTCCCGTGCTTTTCAATCGTCAGCTGAGCCATTCCTCCGCAAAGCTGATCAAGCTCAATCTGGTGTGAAATGAAATTGCCGAGTGAATAGTACACAATCATTTTTTTGCCTGTCTGCTCATTGGTAACCCATTCAACCGGCTGAAGCACATGAGGGTGACAGCCGATTACTATATCAACACCTAAATCGGAAAACAGCTTTGTATATTCCTTCTGATAGTCGGAAACCTCGTGACTGTTCTCTGTCCCCCAATGAGGAAACACGATAACAACATCAGCGTGCTCACGTGCTTCTTTGATATCAGCGGTTACCTTTTCCTTATCAAGAAGATTAACACACCAGCTTTTATCATCCGGCAGAGGAATTCCGTTCGTTCCATATGTGTAATTGAAAAGAGCAAAGGTAATGCCGTTCTTTTCATAATAGGTTATGGAATTGTAAGACTTTTCATCCGCATTGATACCGAGCTTAACAACATCCTTCTTGGATGAAAAATATTCAAGCTCCTTTTCAATTCCGGCCCAGCCCATATCCATAGTATGATTTGTGGCACAATTGAAAATATCAAAGCCTGCATTGATTGCAGCATCTCCGATTTCCTGAGGAGAATTGAAAAGCGGATAGCCTGTATATTCAAAAGAGCTTCCGCCCAGAACAGTCTCCTGATCAATCACGGAAATATCAGCTTTTTCAATATCCGGCTTTATATTTGCATATAATGAATTGTAGTCAAGCGTTCCGTCCTCCTGTTCGCCGGCTGCAATAAGCGTATTATGAATCAGATTATCCCCTACCGCAAGAAGAGTCACCTTAGCATTTTCAGCCTTTTTCTTTTCAGTAACGCTTTCCTCCTCATTGGCAACAGAAACGGCAGTTGTTGCAGTCGGCGATTTTTCATCAGCCTTTTTTGTAATATTGCCGCTGACAGCAAAGGAAATCAAAACAACAACCGCAAGAACAACAGGAACTACCATCCATATATTAATCTTTTTATTTTTATCGGACAAAATACCACCCCAGTAATTCGTATACATAATTTAATAATATTGTATCATAATTTTAGTATTAACACAATATGGATTTTGTATTGACAAAATATGGATAGATAAGCTATTATAAATAAACAAATATAAAGGTGGTTAAAAATATGGGATCAACAGTTTTAATGTATGTACTGTTTGTTGTCGGTCTTATCCTTATCATTAAGGGCGGAGACTGGTTTGTGGACAGTGCAAGCTGGATTGCAGAGGTACTGGGCGTACCAAAATTCGTAATCGGTGCCACAATTGTATCCATTGCTACTACCCTTCCTGAAATGATAGTAAGTATTCAGGCTACGGCAAAAGGCAATGTGGATATGGCAGCCGGCAATGCAATCGGTTCAGTTACAGCAAACACCGCAATGATTATGGGTATATTCATTGTATGTATGCCCTTTGCAATCAAGCGTAAGGAATTCACCCCGAAAGCACTTATGATGTTCGGTGCATCTGCCGCACTGGTTCTCGGCTGTATATTCACCGCTAAAAAAGCTATGACCTTTGAGGGTGAAACAAATGATTACTACTCACTCTCCACAATCGGACTTATTGTATTAATTGTTATATTCATAGCATTCTTTGTGGAAAACTTCATTTCAATGAAAAAGGAACAGACGCATCTAGAGCCGTCACCTGACAACATTGGCCTTCAGGAGGAGGACGATATTGTTCCCACAAAGGAAAACACAACAGGCAAGGACTGGGCAAAAAACATCATATTTTTCATTCTGGGTGCTGCCGGTATTGTAATTGGCGCAGACTTACTTGTTGATTACGGTACGGCAATTGCTCAGAGTCTTGGTATTCCTCAGAGAGTAATCAGTGTTGTTGCAATCGCAATCGGAACTTCACTTCCTGAGCTTGTTACAACAATTACCGCTCTCAGAAAGAAGGTTGGTGCACTTTCAGTCGGCAACATTTTAGGTGCAAACATTATTGACCTTACTCTGATTCTTCCGATTTGTTCTTTCGTATCTATGGGTAAAGGAACAGGTGCACTGGCGGTTTCAGCATCATCTGTAACAATAGATATGATTGTATGCCTTGCAGCAATTGCTGTAGCAATTTTCCCTACAATCATTACAAAAAAATTCAACAGATGGCAGGGTATCGTAATGCTTGTAGGTTATATCGGATATGTTGTAACCGTTTTCATCTGATTTCTTACACTGCAAAACATTTAAAATATTAGATAGTCAGATACCATAAAATAAAATACCATAAGATTTGACACCTTGGTGTATACTCAATAAAGAGGGTGTACCCCAAGGTGCAGTTTATTCTATTACAGCATAGTTTGACTATGCTGTTTTTTTGCTTTAGATAAAAGTTGGATTGTTTAGCATAAAAATATTTGTTTTGTTCCAAATATTACAGAAATGATATAGGTTTGACACAAGAAGAACTTGGGAGGTTTGAATTGCAGGAGAATGATATTAGCTTATTTGAATGTGATAGAAGAGTTCCTACTTTCGTGCTGATGCGAAAAATTGTCTATGTGTTAAACCGGGATATTATTGATTTTGTGATATAAAAAACAGGGCTGAGTTTCCTCAGCCCTGTTCAAGTATGACTTAATTCAAAAGATCGCTACTCTGAATTATAATATATATTTGCTTTTAACGAGTCAATATATTATCGGTAATAATATTATGATATGAAGACCATATTACTCCAATGATAAATAGTAAAATCATTATTATTAAAATGATGATTGTTTCATCAAAATTAAAATATTTTCTATATATGCTTGGAAATTTCAACTTCAAATATAGTACATAAATTAAACTATTTGTTGTTTTTCCTGCTTTGCATTTTTTTAAATTTCTATTTAAACATTTATATAATTTTGATTTAGGCAGATTAATCCCATCATATTTAATTAAGTTTACTATTATTCTTTTGTTTTTTATTGCTTCATATTTTGAAAGATTAACTGGCTTTATTTCCAATAATAAATAATATTTACTTTTAAACTTTTTTTCGCATATATTTAAAGATAAGTTATTATCACTATATTCTTTTATAAAATCGTTAATCAGTATTTCTGTTGAATTTTGATTGGATTTTTCATTCATGCTAAAACCTTCAATTAAAATATTAGTTTTTTGGCCCCTGTAAATAAAGCTGTAAAATAATTTGAAAAAGAATTGAATTCAGCAACAGCCATCGATTGGTTACGATTCTTACTTAGTATAGAAGCTGCATTTATTACTGTAAGAAGTATTCCTAGAAAAGTAGCTATATTTGCAATATCTTTACTAGAAAAATCACCAGTAGGATCAGAATTATTTATAGATCATTACTACAATACAGAAACAGATTAACACCAAATTTACTGTCTTTTGATATCTTAGCAATTTCAGGAATATCTGAATTTATAAACCTGAAGATTGAAGAATCGTAGTAACGGGACTGGCGGTTGCCTGAGATAGTAATGCGATGTCAAACTATCAGTGCCGACTTTCAGTCGGCGACCTTTTTAGGGACTGTGTAAACCACCGGTTGAACTGGTGGTTATGATTTAATGCTAATCTAAAATATTCATAATTTTGTTTAATTCTTCTTTTGAAAATGGGGAACTTGGATCACAAGAAAATGTTGTAATAATCCAATCGGCGAGCATTTTATTATTTGGAAAAACTGCTAATGCCTGCTTCATGTAATAATAAATAACACTATAAACATCTTCAATTCTTGGAGAAACATATAAATAATTTTCGCAAATAGCTACATAGATATCGGGCGTTGTTTTTTTAGACAAACAGTAAATTAAAAAGGAATGCAAATGGATAGAATTAACTTTTGAAAATAATTTTGTTAGATTTTCAAAAGTGATATCAATCTTCTCGGTTATAAGTGCAGTATAAACTTTATTATAACTACAAGATTCTAATTGTTTGTTTAACTCCTTTATTGCGTTCCTCATAATTTATCTCTCCCATTCCATACCCATACATTTCCAATGCGAAATACTTTATTTACTACTTTACCGGTTATAACAACAATCTCATTTTTGTACGTCCAAAGTATCTTAATACTTCCATTATTTTGAATGTACCATCGTTCACTGCGTATCCCTCTATAGATTAAAGAGTTATATTATTTTTATTAACTTGCTTTCCTAATACCCATTTCCATTAATGTTTTGATGTATTTACGTGGACTAGAATCATGAGCGCTAATTTTTCCTATGCTTTTAAAAGAACCCTTAAAAAGACCAACAAGTCGTGTGCTGATTGATGCTCAAGCACATGCAGATGAATCCGAGAGGTATTCCATTGGTATCATACCGAAAATACATTGTGTTTGTGTCATCACTCTGTGACAGAATAACACCGTCTTTTGTATTGTAGTATGTAGTTACACCGTTTACAGTCTTGCTTGTTCTGATTCCGCTTTCATCATAAGTATAACTAAATTCGTTATCGCCGTCAATAATACTTTCAAGATTTCTGCCTGTGTTCCAGGTGAATTCTCTGTCACCACAGGTCAGAACATTTTGAATTTTATTTTATAAAACTAAAAACACCGAGTTTCTAAAAAAAGAAACTCGGTTTCAGTTTACCATTTATTATACACCTTTTCACAGAAGGCATACATATCCTTTACTTCAAGCTTAGTACCATCATCAAGAATAACAAAGCCATTCCACAAGCCGTGAACCTGATGCGTTTTCATACCAAATAAATTCAGCGGCATCAGATTAGAATAATGATCATAAAACGGTTTCATTGTCAAATCAAGTCTGCCGTCGGAGCTGATAAAATGCCAGTCCTCCATCCACTTGCTGCCGATTTCAGGGTCCTTTTCAAGATGCACATCGGATATTTTATGGCATATACCATCGTAAAACAAAGCCGTTTCTGTAGCGGTATCCGTATTACCAAAGCCCCAAGTCAGCTCAAAACCAAAGCGTTTTCCGTCAATAAGCGTACTGCCGTTTGCCCAGTACCACATATTCTGATAAGGCCAGATTCCCCTGCCCCAGTCGAGTACGGTGTATGTATTATCGCTTGTGAATTCAAATTTCTCATCACCGAATATCACACAGCCGTCGGTGGCAAGGCAGTTGATTTTATTGGTATAAAAGAAATGTCCCGGTTTATCAAAAGGTGTTGCAATCGTAATGCTTTCATGATGAGGGAGCCTGTTGCAGAAAAACTCAGCATACAATTTTTTCCCTTTGCATTTTCCTTCAAATTTCAGATGATGACACTCGTCTGTAACATCAAAGGTAATTGCAGTCGCACCTCTGCTGTATGAAATATAATTCTTGCAATCACCATTTTTATTAAGCCGGTTTTTATCAGGAGTAAAAAGCTCTATACTCATTGTATCAAACTTTCTTCCCGTTTTTAAGTCTACAAAACCAAATGTGGCACAGGTTGCCAAAGAAATATTAAACAGATTAATCTGTACCATAATTTCACCATTGCACACCTGATAAAAATCCCATTCCTTAAGACGCATAATGCTTGGTGAACGCTTTTCAATATTGTATTCATAAAGATTACGCCTGCACCAACCGGGATTTGCCGGATTTCCGTTTTCGTCAAGCAAAGGCTGACATGCTGTAATTTCGTTCTGCATCGCTTGCCTCCTGTAAAAATCATATTCTATTTTTACAATAACACAAAAAACACAGAAAGGCAATCATTCATTTCATGCAGGGTGCCCTATCAGATGTTTATTCGTCCTCTGTTTCTAAAAAAGACCTGTCGCTGCATATGCAACAACAGGTCTGAGGTGGGGTATTAATAAATCTTAGTTAATCTCTTCCTTAAGAGTTTCAATAATTGAATCATTCTTTAGCTTTGATACAGAATAGAGCATCGACAAACCTACAATAACAAACACAGCAAGGATTACGCCCAGATAGAGTTTCCAATCAAGTTCAAACGGAATTGAGGTGGAAGATACTGTTTTATTCATAAGCACACTGATCAACACACTGATAGGAAGAGAAAATACCAGTGCTTTCAATCCATAGAACACACTTTCAAGCATAACCATTTTTCTGAATCCCTTTGGCGTTGTGCCGACTGATTTGAGCATTGCAAATTCCTTACGTCGCATTGCGATACCCGTTGAGATTGTGTTAATAATATTAGCAATTGTAATAAGAGAAATCAGTGCAATAAAACCATAAACAAATACCTGAAGAACAAAAGCAATTGTATTCATTGATTTCATCTGGTCAATATAGTCAGCTACATAGGTGCTGCCGAAATCATTTTCGTCAAAAATACTTTGTATACGCTCTGTAACCTCAGCATGCTTTTCTGTTTCAACACCGATCAGGTAAGGATAATCGGAATCATCTGCATAATCCTTATGAAGCGTATTTCTGGAATTTGAAAACGGCATATAAAGCGATATGGTATCAGCAGGATTAAGATTGCAGGCATAATTCTTGCCGTCATACTTTATAAAATCACTGAGTTCAATATCAACAGGCTCAGAGGAATGATTAAATTTGAAGGTTGTGCCAAGCAGCTTATCATTGAAGATTTTTGAATCCGTTTCATGATTCACGTTATTGAGCACAAGTGCTTTTGGCTCAGCGCCATAATATTTATTATAGTCTATACCATTGCTTTCGCACAGTTTATTGAAATCCTCATCATCAATATAATTTATAATCATCGTTCTTTTTGAATCAAAGAATTTTGAGTAACCATTTGTTGTGTAATCAGCATTTGTAATGCTTTGGTCGATACCTTCCTCCTTCTCTGCTTCTTTTGAGAGCTCGAAGAAATCATTATTTACGCAATAATAATCATCTATATCAGCAACATCATCAAGCAGCTTGCAAAATTCCTCTGCATCATCAAGGCGAACTATTGCATTGATCTGATACTGCATTGATCCTACATTGGCTGACATTGTGAACATCTGGCAGAAATAGTTACAGCTCAAAAACAGAATTACGGAAAGTGCAATGGAGGCAGTGATAACTCTTGATTTTCTGCCGTTTCGCTTAAGGTTTTTATTTGCCAGCTCACCCTCATAACCAAACACCTTGCGTACTAATTTTGAAGACCTGACCTTTTTAGCTTTAATTTTTATTTCATCCCTCTGCCTTATGGCATCAATAGGGGTAATAGATGATGCCTTACGTGCAGGAATAACGGATGAAATAAAGATTGTAAGCGCACTGAAAATAACAATAGCAATAATTGCCCAGATTGGAATAGCGACAGACATTTGCATATTTTCAGAGCTTACACCGCTTAACATTCCGCTGTCAATAATCTGAGCACCCACAGCTTTAAGTGTAATACTGATTCCGACTATACCGGCAATGATACCCACAGGGATACCGATAATGCCAAGAATAAGGCCTTCATAATAAACAGATGCCTTTTTCTGTTTTTTGGTAGCACCGACAGAGGCAAGCATACCGAGATACCTTACACGCTCTGAAAGTGACATACCAAAGGAATTGTATATCAAAACAACGGATGCAATCATTATAATTACAAGAATAATGATTACAAGCGGAAGGAGTGTCATTGCTGTAGCACTGTTGCTGTCAATTGCAAATACGGTAATAAGATATTCGTCATTGATAGTATAGTTCACAATCCCGTACTGGCTGATCATATCTTTAATGATATTAAGTGAATTATGGTCAAGATCTTTAAGCTCAATCAGTGCTCTTACAGGCTTATCATCAGGAATAGTATAGCTGCTCAGATCGAGACCCTTTACAATTGGACCTGAAACACTTGTCGGCGGATTTTCGTGCAGGATTGCAGTAATTTTAAATTCACCGACATCCGTAAGCTCAAACTGCTCATCACTGAAATATCTGCCTGCAATATAGTTTTTTTCACCGTTTTCTTCAACAAGATAACGAACACCCAAAGGAATCGTTACTGTATCTCCGATTTTCCAGTTCAGATTATTTCTTTCAATAAACTTCTGCTCAACCGCAATTTCATTCCCGTTTTCAGGAATAGTACCGTCATAACCGACAGTAAACATCTGCTCCAGGTTGACCTTATCACCTACATAAATATCGCCTGTTCGTGCCGATTTTGACTTATCTCCCTCAAGCTGAAATGACTCAGATTCAGCACGTACACCGACACGTTCAATCCTGTCGTCGTCCTTAAGCTGCTGCAGCTGAGAAGAATTAGCCTCAAAAATAGCATGCCTGTGGCCTGTTGCCAGAAAATCAATTTCTGCAAAAAGATTTAAAAAGGATGCCGCTGCAACAAATACAGCCGTAATCATTGCAACCGATACACAGATACCAAGTGTAGTAATAACTGTTCTGCCCTTATTTTCTTTAAGATGACGAAGGGTTAATTTATTTACGATGTTCAACCCATCCTCACCTCATCTCTTTTGATTTTGCCATCCTCAATAGCGATGATTCTGTCAGCAGAAAGTGCAATCTTATCATCATGTGTAATGATAATAACCGTCTGCTTATATTCCTTGTTAAAGTGTCTTAAAAGAGAAATGATTTCCTTGCTGTTTTCACTGTCAAGGTTACCGGTAGGCTCGTCAGCCAGCATAAGAGCAGGATTATTAACGAGTGCTCTGCCGATTGACACTCTCTGCTGCTGACCACCTGAAAGCTGATTTGGAAGATGTGTAAGCCTGTGTGAAAGTCCAAGCCTTTCTATAAGATCATCAATCTGCTTTTTATCAGGCTTTCTTCCGTCAAGCAGAAGAGGAAGTGTCAAATTTTCCTCAACAGTCAAAATAGGAATCAGATTGTAAAACTGATAAATAAGACCAATCTGTCTGCGTCTGAACACTGCAAGTGCAGTCTCATCTAGGGTTGAAATGTCCGTATTGTTAATAATTACGTTACCGCTTGTAGGTGTATCAACACCGCCGAGTATGTGCATCAAAGTGGATTTACCAGAACCGCTGGGTCCGATAATAGCAATAAATTCTCCCTGTTCAACGGAGAAGGATACATTGTCAAGAGCCTTTACCATAGTATCGCCCTTGCCATAAACCTTTGATAAATTTTTTACATCAAGAATTTTCATGTGAATTTATCTCCTTTCGTTGCCACTATATTACCAATACCGGCTTACACCTTTGTGACTTTTTTATTACAGTTTTGTCACATTGTCAATTATCATTTATATAATTGACTTGTAAAATTTTATTTCAAACTGAGTTCCCTTATTTTCTTCACTTGTTACAGATATCTGTGCGTTTTCCTTTTCAAATATCATTTTCGCCAGTGCCAGTCCTATTCCCACACTGTCACTTGAGGAATTCTTGCCGTGATAGAATCTTTCAAAGATATGAGGCAAATCCGCTTTGGCAATACCGCATCCGTTATCACTTATCATTATACTGTTATAAATAAAATTCTCTTTCGTTGTAATTCTGAGCTCTCCGTTTTTATCGGTATGTTCAATACAGTTTTTAATTATATTTTCCAATGCTTCAACAGTCCAACCACTGTCACCGACAATATCAAAATCACCGATATCCATAGTCAGGTCAATACCTTTCAAATCAAGAGTAATCAGAAACGGCTTAACAGACTGCTCCAGAGCCTCGCGGCAGGAAAACTCTTCCTTCTTAAAATCAACAGTATCTGCATCAAGCTTTGACATCTTGAGCAGATTTGTGATAAGCCATTTCATCTTATCAAGCTGTGTTTCAATTATGGATATAAATTCCTGCTGCTTGTCCGCCTTTTTCTCTTCCTTAAGAAGGTCGGTCATCACCATCATTGAGGTAAGCGGTGTTTTCAGTTGATGAGAAATATCTGCCAGCGAATCTGAAAGATAGGTATTATCCCTTTCCAGCAGCTCATTTTTTGTACGAAGAAGAATCATTACCTTATAAATATTATTTTTCAGTATGGACACTTCACCCTCAGAATTATCTGCGATATCTAAATCATATTTGCCTGAGCATATGAGCGAAAGATAATTGTTCAGTTCATTTAAAGCATCATATCTTTTCTTTGTATAATAAATAAAAATGCCTGTAACAAACAAGCCGAGCAGTGCACAAATTAGTGCGCACACCGGCTCAAAGAACAGACATATCATTGATAGCACAAATGTTAACAGGGCACCTGATGCCACTATTATTTTCATATCCTTATTAATCATTTTCAATCACATACCCCAAACCGCGAACTGTTTTAATAAATATCGGATTTGTCGGATTATCTTCAATCTTATCCCTTAATCTTTTTATATAGACTGTAAGGGTATTATCCTCAACAAAATCTCCGCCGACATCCCATATATTTTCAAGAAGCTGATTTCTGGACAACACACTGCCCCTGTTATTAAGCAAAATCAGAAGGAGCCTGTACTCCATAGCTGTAAGAATGATTTCCGCATTATTTTTATAGACTTTAGCCTCATTCGTGTTAATCAGCAGATTTTTAATTTTTACAATTCCGTCAGGTGACTCCCTGTTATATCTTCTGAGAACACTTTTAATTCTTACCAAAAGCTCCTTGACTCTGAAGGGCTTTGAAATATAATCATCAGCACCCATATCAAAGCCCATAACAACATTTACCTCATCATCAAATGCAGTAAGAAAGATTACAGGCAGATCACCGATTTCTTTAATCTTTTTGCAAACGTTATAACCGCTTCCGTCAGGAAGAGTTAAATCAAGTATATAAAGTGCAAATTTTTCATCAGCTATTATTCGGAGTGCCTCCTCCACACTTTTTGCAAGCGTTACAGTATAGCCATCATTTTCCAGCGAATATGTCAGACCAATACCGATAGCATCATCATCTTCCAAAAGAAAAATTTTCATAGTCTCACCTCAATGGTATTTTATCATATAATATAATTATTTTCCATTACAATCTTGTAAGGAAAAAGCACCGACTGATCGGTGCTTTAAATCTATATCATCCTTCATCAATAGGATTCTTATTATCTTTTTTAGAAGCTCTGCCGTATTTTTCCTCATAGCCGGGATTAATATAATCCTCAACAACCTTACCGTCACGGACACGGATAACTCGCTCCGCCTCTTCCGCAATTTCATTATCATGTGTAATCACAATAACCGTTCTTCCCTCATCCTTAAGTTCGTGAAGAATTGCCATAACTTCTTTTGTTGATTTTGTATCAAGGTTACCCGTAGGCTCATCCGCAAGAATAACAGGAGGTCTTGCCGCAATAGCACGTGCAACTGCAACACGCTGTTGCTGACCACCGGACATTTCAGCGGGAAGATGATTCATACGCGTACCAAGTCCTACACGCTCAAGTGCATCCATTGAAATTTCACGCCGTTCTTCCTTCTTCATTCCTCGATATACCAGCGGAAGCTCCACATTCTCCAGTGCAGAAAGCGATGCAATAAGATTAAAGCCCTGAAAAATAAAGCCAATCTGCTCATTTCTGATTACACTCATCTGATCATCTGTCAAATCATCAACAAGATGTCCGTTGATATAATATTCGCCGCTTGTCGGCGTATCAAGCAGACCGAGCATATTCATAAGAGTTGATTTACCTGAACCGGACTGACCGATAATAGCTACAAACTCGCCCTCGTCAATCGTAATGGATACTCCGTCAAGAGCATTTACCTGGTTTTCACCGGGATTATATATTTTATAAACATCGCGTACCTCAATAAGATGCATTGCTTTGCCTCCGATTTACAATTAGTATATTAAGATATTACAAGATATAATCATAAAAGTCAAGAGAATAATTATTATAATATTGTAAACAATATCCACAGGAGTGATTCATATGAGTATCAGCCTGTCTCTTATACACATCTCCGAGCCCACGAGACTAAGGCGAATCTCG
>UQVI01000025.1 GCA_900544515.1 uncultured Oscillospiraceae bacterium
ATCTTGGCTCTCCTTTTTATTTCCCTTTTTAAACATATCGGAAAGAAGGTAAGCGATAAGACTGATTGTACCTAAAGTTACGGCGCAGTCTGCTATATTAAACACAGCAAAATTCACGAAAGTCGGATTTATAAAATCAATAACATATCCAAGATAAACCCTGTCGATGATATTACCTATAGCACCTGAAGCAAGCACGCCGAGAGTCCAGTAAAGCCATAAATTATTCTGTGCTTTTTTGAACATATAGAAAAGAATTCCTAATGCCACAGCAGTCGTCAGAATAATAAAAATCCATCTTCCTCCACTGAACAGAGAAAAGGCAACACCTGTATTTTCAACGTATCTGAATTCAATAAAGCCTTTAATAAATTCCTTTGCCTTATCAGGATAAAGATATGATTTTGCAATATATTTTGTTATCTGATCAAAGGCTACTATCATTATCATCATAACCACTGACCAGATATTTTTATTTTTTAATTTCACAAAATCACCCTTTATTAAGTAAGTGAGATAAATCCGAACAAGCCTAAAATGGCCTTGATATCGGCATATTTTCACTTTTCGTCATTGTAAGGCGCCAGCCTAACTGCTTTCTCAAAGCAGAAATCTGCTCAAAATCAAGACCGTTTAGGTCGTAGATTTTTTATGAAACGAATTTTTCGTTAGGAAAGGCACAAAACGCAGTTAATCCTTTCGGATTAACGAGTATTTTAACACAGCATAGCGGGAAATCCGTTCATAAAAAACTTATTCGGATTTGTCTAAGCAGGCACACGGCTGAAAAGCAGTGTGCCTTAAATATTTATATTAGTCTAACTGATTCATTACCTCTGCACAATGTGCACAAAGTGTAGGATGCTCAGAGCTTTCTCCTACGGTATCGGAATATTTCCAGCAGCGTTCACATTTTTCACCGTCTGCCTTTGATACAGAAACGGAAAGTCCTTCCACATCACCCTTGAATTCTCCCTCGCCGTTTGAAACGGTAACAACTGATGTAATAAAGATTTCAGGGAGCTCTGCCTCAACAGACTTTAAGAAATCATAAAGCTCGCCATCTGCATAAAGAGATATTTTAGCTTCAAGAGGCTTACCGATAATTTTCTCATTTCTTGCAAGCTCAAGAGCCTTCTGAACATCAACTCTTACAGCGTGAATCTTATCCCACTTTGCAATAAACGCTTCATCAGCTGCAATAAAATCAGCCTGAGGAATTTCATTGAAGAGCGGAGATTCAGGATTTCTTGATGAATCATGTGGCATAGCAAGCCAGATTTCATCCGCAGTAAATGCAAGAATCGGTGTAAGTAAAAGTGTTAATGCGTCAAGAACTTTATAGAGAACTGTCTGTGCAGCACGTCTTGTATTACTGTTTGGAGCAGACGTATAAAGTCTGTCCTTGAGAACATCAAAATAGAAATTACTCATATCAACAACGCAGAAATTATGAATTGCGTGTGAAACAGTATGATAATCATAAACCTCATAGCTGTCGCGTGCAGTTTTTATAATTTCATCCAGCTTCATAAGAGCATACTTATCAAGCTCTTCAAGCTTATCATTCTCAACCATATCTTTATCCGGATTAAAATCGTAAAGATTACCGAGACAATATCTTGCAGTATTTCTGAGCTTTCTGTAGTTATCGGAAATCTGCTTGAGGATTTCCTTGCTGATACGGATATCTGCGTGATAATCAGCACTTGCAACCCAAAGACGGAGAATATCAGCACCATACTGACCAACGATTTCCTGAGGGTCAATACCGTTTCCGAGTGACTTTGACATCTTTTTGCCTTCGCCGTCAACAGTCCAACCGTGCGTGATAATCTGCTTGAACGGTGTGCCGTTGCCGCCTGCAACGGATGTAAGAAGTGAGGACTGGAACCAGCCTCTGTACTGGTCGGCACCCTCCATATAAACATCGGCAGGACGCTTTAAATAAGGTCTTTTTTCACATACAGCCTGATGAGAAGAGCCTGAATCAAACCATACGTCCATGATATCCTTTTCCTTGTCAAAGCCCTTGTCACTTCCGCAATGAGGACACTTAAAGCCTTCAGGAAGGAAATACTCGGCATCATATGCATACCACGCATTTGAGCCTTCCTCGCCGAAAATCTTTGAAATTTTCATCATAACATCATTGTCAATGATTTCCTTGCCGCAGTCCTGACAATATACAACAGGGATAGGAACACCCCATTTTCTCTGACGGGAGATACACCAGTCGGCTCTTTCCTGAACCATTGACTGCAGTCTGTCCTTACCCCATTCAGGGAACCATTTTACTTCCTCAGCAGCCTTTACTGCCTCGTCCTTGAAATCATCTACTGAACAGAACCACTGGCTTGTGGCACGAAAGATAACAGGCTTATGACAACGCCAGCAGTGAGGGTACTGGTGTTCAATCTTCTTAAGTGCAAAGAGTGCACCAATCTCGTCAAGATGCATTGCAATCGGCTTGTTTGCTTCTTCTGTTGAAAGGCCTGCAAACTGACCTGCCTCCTCTGTGAGCTTACCCTTAGCATCAACAGGAACGATAATCGGAATTTCAGGATATTTTTTACAAACGATAAAGTCGTCAACACCGTGACCCGGAGCAGTATGAACGCAACCTGTACCGCTTTCAAGTGTAACGTGATCACCTACAATAACAAGTGATGTGCGGTCAATGAACGGATGCTGCGTCTTCATATACTCAAGCTCTGAGCCTCTGATAATACCTACTGTCTCATAATCTGAAACGCCCTTTGCCTCCATAGCGGCAGGAGCAAGGTCAGTAGCCATTACATAGTATTCATCGCCTGCTTTGATAAGTGAATATTCATAGTTAGGACCAACACAGATTGCAACGTTTGCAGGAAGAGTCCAGGTCGTTGTTGTCCAGATAACAAAATAGGTTTTGGAAAGGTCAGCGCCCATTGCAGTGAGCTTGCCCATATCATCTGTTACGTTGAACTTAACATAGATTGAATGACAAGGATCCTCAGCATATTCAATCTCTGCCTCAGCAAGAGCGGTATTACAATCAGGGCACCAGTAAACAGGCTTTAAGCCCTTGTAGATATAACCCTTTGAAGCCATTGTGGCAAATACCTTAATCTGCTCCTCTTCAAATTCCTTCTGAAGGGTGATATAAGGCTTATCCCACTCGGCAATAATGCCAAGTCTCTTAAAGGATTCACGCTGTAAATTCACATAATTCATAGCGGTATCGCGGCAGATTTCTCTGAGCTCAAGGTCAGTAATATTGCTGTCCGCAGTAATACCTGCCTTTTTTCTTGCAGCAAGCTCAGTCGGTAAGCCGTGCGTATCCCATCCGGGTACAAAAGGTGACTGGAAGCCTGTCATATTCTTATATCTTACGATGAAATCCTTAATCGTTTTATTCAGTGCGTGACCGATATGGATATCGCCGTTTGCATACGGAGGACCGTCGTGAAGAACAAATAAAGGCTTGCCCTCATTATTCTTCATAAGCTGTCTGTACTGATCATTTTTCTCCCAGCGTGCAAGAAATTCAGGCTCCCTTGCCGGAAGACCTGCTCGCATAGGGAATTCGGTTTTAGGTAAATTAAGTGTCTGATTATAATCCATTATATATGCTCCTTAATAAGTTGCGGTAATCAACTTAGTTTATTTTTTCTTTTTAAAGAACCCTTTGAATCTTGAGCCTTCGTCCTCTTCTTCATCGTCATCCGGCGGAATTAATGAGATTGTTTCATTTGTTCTCTCATTTTCCTTTTTAACATTAAAGTAATTTTCAAAAGGCATTGCACTTTCAAATTCAGGCTCATCCTCAATTACAGGAATTGTTTTTGCACCTTCTTCAATCGGTGTGATTTCATCCGCAGTAAAAGCATCAATTGCGTTTGAAACATCTTCCTCTGAAACAGGCTCCTCCTCAGCCTCACGAAGCGGTGCATATGTATCTGATGATTCAAGCTCATCAATAATTTCGTCTACCTCATCCATTTCGCTTGAAACAGACTGCTCTTCAGCGTCATCGGAAATCTCTTCAATCTCCTCAGCCTCAGAAACTTCTCCCTCTTCGCTGTTCTCTTCAATTTCGTCCTCGTCATCAGTCTCAACAGTCTCTTCAGCTGTTGCATCCTGCTCAGGCTCTTCTGCGGTTTCAGGCTCAGCTTCATCACCCACAACCTCAGCAATATTTTCCATTAAGGTATTCAGCTCTTTTTCAAGCTCCTCAATGCTTTCACTGTCCTTTTCAAAGGTATCAGGCTCACTTACCATATCCTTAAGCTTATCAAGCTGAGCCTCATAGAGACCAACAAGTGTTGCCCTGAAATCCTTTGACTCATCTCTAAGCTTTGACACGATTTCAGAATGGTAATCCTTTTCAGCCTTTGCTTTATTTACAATTTCGCCTGCAAGCTTTCTTGCCTGTGAAAGCGCATTGCCTGCAACAACTCTTGCACTGTCAATTGCTTCATTTGCTTTTTTCTGTGCTTCGGAGACAATCTCATCTGCTGCCTGTGCCTTTTCCTTTGTCAGACCTGCAACATACTCTCTTGCCTCTCCGATAATTTTGTCTGCCTTCTCCTTAGCGTCAACAACCGTCTGCTGTGCAGATGCAGCTGAATCAGCAAGTGATTTATCAGCCTTTTCTTTAGCCTCACGGGTTACCTGTGAAGCCATTTTCTGTGCAGTAATAAGAGCTGTTTTGATTGAATCCTCATCTGCACGGTATTCCTCAATACGGTTTGCAAGCACCTCCATCTTACGATAAAGCTCCTTGTTTTCATCAAAGATTGCCTCATAGGATTCTATGATGTCAAGAAGAAGTTCATTAACCTCATCTCTGTCATAACCACCGCTTTCAACGGTTGATATCTTTTTTTCACGAATCTGGCTTGGTGTAATCATAACATATTCTCCTTCACATTGTTACATAAACATACCATTATTTTCAAGCTCGTCTATCAAATCACCCATAACATCAACATTATAAGGAGTTATGATATATGTGCTGTTGGCAACTCTCTTTATCTGACCGTTACTTGCATACGCCACACCGCTTAAGAAATCAAGCAGTCTGCGTGCTATATCACGGTTTGTGCTTTCAAGATTCAGAACGACTGTACGCTTTGCATTCAGGTTATCTGCAATAGAAGCAGCCTCCTCAAAACGCTCAGGCTTTACAAGCACAACCTGAAGCTGCGTTGTTGTGTGGATATTAACTACCTTATCACTTTCGTGGCGGCGCATACGCGGCCTCTCTGTGTAACGTTCTTCGCGTTCAGGCTTTTCACGGTTTCTTTCACGTCGGCTCGTTCTTTCAGGAGGATCAATTCCTATACTGCTGCCACCTTCATTACTATCATAGAAATCATCAAAATCGTCACCATCACTGTCTGACACGATATCTTTAATCTTATCAAAAAATCCCATATTCCTCTCCTTATCTAAAAACTTTAAAAGTATTTTCTTGCACCGAAGATGGCTGAGCCAACTCTGACTATATTTGAACCGTTGGCAATGGCAGATTCAAAATCTCCGCTCATTCCCATTGATAAAATATTCATATTTATATTATCTAATTTTTTACTCTTAATGTCAATGAAAGATTGATACATTGTGCTGAAATATTCACTAACCTCTTTTTCAGTGTCACAAATCGGAGGAATCGTCATAAGACCGTTAATCTTAATATGATCCATTGCGGCGATTTCAAGAAGAAGCTCCTCGAGCTGTTCAATATAAATACCGCTCTTTGAGTCCTCCTTGCCCACATTCACCTCAACAAGGATGTTTGTTGTAACGCCCTTATTTGCGGACACCCGGCTGATTTCCTTTGCGAGCTTAACGGAATCAACGGATTCAATCATATCAACCTCGCCCACAATCTGCTTAACCTTATTGGTCTGCAGATGTCCTATAAGGTGCTTTTCAACTCCGTCAAGATGAAGCTCGTCCTTTTTGCCGAGATATTCCTGAACTCTGTTTTCACCTATTAAATCAGCACCCAGATCAAGTGCCCTGTTAATATAAACACTTTCAACTGTCTTGGTAACTGCCATAAGCCTTACATCCTCAGGATTTCTGCCTGCCCTTATAGCAGCCTCCTCAATCCTCGACTTAATGGCTTTGTAATTGTCCTCGACAACTCTGAGCCTGTTCTCATCAACTGTAAATTTTTCCATCGTGCAAATCCGTTCCTTTCGTTATAATCTGGTCATAAAAACGAATAGAATTGCTGTTTTCAGGATCATTCTCAAAAATAGCATAATCCTTCGTTGAATAAACTATATTACCCTGCCTTTTGGCAACCTGATTTGAAATAAGTGCATATACACACTTATTTCCCTCGTCATCAATATGTATCGCAGAGGCAGGAACCTTAAACCCTGTATATTCGTTATACCTTATTTCAATATTTTCAAGACGCATGGAGGTTATCTGACTGTTCATTTCCGAGCAGCGTAAAATTAGAACCGTTTCCGTTACGCCGAGATCGGTATCCGCACCGCTGACCACCTGACAGTCCAGCACCTCATCACTTGATTTAATCGCAACACTCAATGTATCGCCATTCTTTATTCCTTTTACCGCATCTGCAGAAACAATACAGCAGAAGTACCATTCATAGCTTGTAATCAGCTTACCGAAGCTGCTCTGTGTACTCTGAGACTGCGACACCTTGTCGATATATCCCTGCAGTGTTTTTGCATCCAGACTGCTTACTTTTTTGTAATCCGCTATATTCTCAAAACCGTCGGTATAGGAGGAAAAAATTCCGGATTCATCTGCCGTTACATAACCGACAGGCTTGCAGCCTTCCGTATTAATGGAATTGATCTGTGACTGCAAATCAGCTTTTATCTGTGAAAAGTCAACGTTTTTACCGATAATCATCTGACGTCTTGTCAGCTTATCGTTAAGCTCATCTGAGCAATCGGAAATACTGCCGAAGGAATTGCTGTTCACCGCACGGATATAATCATTCACATCACTTAAGATATCCTTATCAATGCTTGCCACATCGGTTGCCATACCTGCCGCCTTGCTCTCAAGCTCAATATAATAATCGAGCTGGCTGTGAAGCTCCTCAGCCGCTGAATATTGCTTTGCATTTTCCTCTGAGGAAAAGACCATTGCAACATTTCCGCCGACCTTAACCTTTTCACCGTTTTCAACACCTGCAACCGTTATACCGCCTGAACCGCCGTCAATGGTGTGCTCATCCCTTACAACAAGTGCTGTGGCATCCACTGTTTCATATACAGTAGATGTAACGGCCGTAATCGTTTCCACATCAACGTGGGTAGCACTGTAGCATTCATAAAAAATGTAGCCTGCAATAATAAGAAGAACGATAACAACCGCAGCAATATCGCCGCGTATTTTATTAGGATTTTTATTCACTTTTTCCTTTTCGGATGTTCTCATTTATAAAATCCTCACAATAATCAATTGCCGTTTCTATTGTTTTATCCAATCCCGTAATATCGGGATTTAACACAACCGCGTCACTGCGTCTTTTAAACCAGGTTATCTGACGCTTTGCATAATTTCTTGTCTTTTGTTTCAGATGTTCAAGAGCAGCATCAAGTGAACACTCACCATTGAAATACGGTACAAGCTCCTTATGCCCTATCGCCTGTGCTGAGGTGCCTGTGCGCCTTTGCAGATTCTCTTCTGCCTCCTGCACCAGGCCCTGCTCAGCCATCAAATCAACTCTTTTATTGATTCTGCTGTAAAGCACCTGCCTATCCTGATAATTCAGAACAAAATACAGCACATCATAAGGCGTCTGCGTCCTGCGTGAATTCAGATTCTGCTGTGTTTTGCTTGTACCTGAGTAATAAAGCTCCAGTGCTCTGACAACTCTTTTTTTATTATTCTTATGTATATCCCTTGCCGATTCAGGGTCAAGCCTTACAAGCTCTTCGTAAAGCTCGTCAGCATCCTTCTGCATAAGCTCCTCTCGGAGCTTGTAGTCCGTTTCACTGTCCTCAAAAATGATATTGTCAACCAGGCTGTCAATAAATAAGCCCGTTCCGCCAACAATAACAGGGATTCTGCCCCTTTCGGTTATCTCATCAATCTTTTTTCTTGCCAAATCACACCACATTGCAACGGAAAATTCCTTATCGTTATCCAGGAACTCTACCATATGGTGCACCGCCTGTGCCTTTTCCTCCGCGGTAGGGCAGGCAGTTGCAATGGGCATATTTTTGTAAACCTGCATGGAATCGGCCGAAATAATTTCACCGTTTACTGCTTTTGCAATTTCAATACCCAGACCTGTTTTTCCGGATGCAGTAGGACCTGCAACAACAATGATTTTTTTCTTCATAACATCATTACACTCTTCCGAACTGCTTTTCAATATCATATTTTGATATCTTGATAAACACAGGTCTTCCGTGAGGGCAAAAACGTATCTCAGGCATAGAAAGAAGCTTTTTCACAAACAGCTCCTGCTCCTGCACAGTTGTTTTGTCGCCTGCTTTAACTGCACCGCGACAGGAAGCTGAATGATAAATCCAGTCAATTTTATCAGGCAGAATATCTGTTTTATGTTCAAGCAGCTTCTGAGCTATTTCTGTAATAAGGTCCTTGACATCACTGTCACCCACAAGGGATGGAACTGCACGTACGACTACCGTACTTTCACCAAAGGGCTCTGTTTCAAATCCGCATTGATTTAAAAGCTCGGCATTTTCAGTAACAATATTGAACTCATCCTTTGAAAGATTTACCGCAACAGGTGCTAAAAGCATCTGCACCTCAACTGTGCTCTGTGCCTTAAACCTTTCATAATTCATACGTTCGTGTGCTGCATGTTTATCTATGAAGTAAAGCTCCTTATCAATCTCAACAATCAGATATGTTTTAAAGGCTTCACCGACTAATCTGAAGGAAATATTTTCACTATCGTCAACGATGATGCTTTGATCATCCTGCTCAATTTCCTCTTCCTGCCGGTTTACAGGAACAGAGAATTCCTCAGGCTCAACTGCCTGAACAACAGGAATTTTAACTGTCTCTGCATAATCTTCCTTCTTGCCTGAAAAATCTCTTGTCGGTGCACTGACTCTCCAGAAATCCTTTTCAGGTTCAGCTCTGAAGGTCTGCTGAACAGGCTTATCCTCTTTTTTCTTAAAGAAATCAATTTTTGAGGAATAGCTCTTTTCAGGAATATCATAAACCTGTTCAATCGTTGGTGTAAATGCTGCCTCTTTTACCGTGCGGTCTGCCTCGACAGCGGACTTAACACCATAATATATTAAATCGAATATTGGCTTTTCGTTAGCAAAACGGACTTCAATTTTAGCAGGATGAACATTGACATCAACAAGTGACGGATTCAGCTCAATGTTCAGTACACACATAGGAAATCTGCCAACCATAATTGAATTTTTATATGCCTGCTCGAGAGCCGCCATTGCAGTCTGTGACTTTATAAGTCTTCCGTTTATAAAGAAAAACTGCATTGCTCTGCTTTTTCTTGACGATGTGGGCTTTGAGACAAAGCCTGTTATCCTCATATTTTCATAGCTGTAATCAACAGGAATAAGAGCATCGCTGACATCTCTTCCGAACACCGAATAAATAGTTGAGATCAGCTCGCCGCTGCCTGATGTAATCAGCACCTGCTTACCGTCACGAATGAATCTAAAAGAAATATCAGGGTGAGATATTGCCATTCTGTCCACTATACCTGCAACGGAATTACCCTCTGTAACATCCTTTTTCAGGAATTTCATTCTTGCAGGTGTATTGAAAAATATGTCACGTACAACAATTGTTGTGCCCTTAGGGCATCCTGCATTATCAAAGGAAATCTCCTCGCCGCCTGCGATTTCATATCTTGTGCCGAAATCCTCACTTTCAGCCTTTGTAAGAAGTTCAACCTTAGCCACAGCGGATATGGATGCCATAGCCTCACCCCTGAAACCAAGAGTTGAGATTGAATTCAAATCGTCCTTCTGTGAAATCTTGCTTGTGGCATGAGAAACAAAAACCTTTTTGATATCATCCTTTTCTATACCGCAGCCGTCATCTGTAATGCGGATATATGTGGAACCGCCGTTTTTGATTTCAACGGTAATATTTTTTGCACCTGCATCGACAGAATTTTCTATCATTTCCTTGACAATGGATGAAGGACGCTCCACCACCTCACCTGCTGCTATAAGCTGATATATTTCCTTTGGCAAAACATTAATTTTAGGCATCGGAGCACCTCCCTTTCAATCGTAAATTTAATATATGTTATGAAAGCTCCTGTGCTTTCTTTTTTAAATCATAAAGTGTCTGCATAGCTTCAATCGGCGTCAGCGTATTGACATCCACTGTTTTTAATATTTCAAGTATTTCCTGCTTGCCGTTTGCAGTGAAATTATACTGGATATCATTTTCCTCTTCCTCAATAATGCTGTCCTCAGCCTTGAATTCAATCTGAACAGCATTGGACTCCAGCTCCCTGAGGATAACCTTAGCGCGCTTAACCACACTGTCAGGCACACCGGCAAGCTTTGCTACCTCTATACCAAAGCTCTGGTCCGCACCGCCGATAACAATACGGCGTAAAAAGGTAATATCGTCACCGCGTTTCTTGACTGCGATTGAGTAATTCTTAACGCCGTCAATCATACCCTCCATTGCAGTAAGCTCGTGATAGTGTGTTGCAAAAAGTGATTTTGCACCAAGACTCTTTTTCTTGCAGACAAATTCAAGCACTGCCCTTGCAATGCTCATACCGTCAAAGGTTGATGTACCTCTGCCGATTTCATCCAGAATGATGAGCGATGATGAAGTGGCATTTTTAAGGATTGTTGCTACCTCATTCATCTCAACCATAAAGGTTGACTGACCTGTAGCAAGATCGTCACTTGCGCCAACTCGTGTAAAGATTGCATCAACAATACCAATCTTAGCACTCTTTGCAGGAACAAAGGAGCCTACCTGCGCAAGCAGTGTAATCAGTGCAATCTGACGCATGTATGTAGATTTACCTGCCATATTAGGTCCTGTGATAATTGCACATCTGTTATCCTCTTTATCAAGGATTGTATCGTTAGGAACAAACGGTGCATCTTCAAGCAGTGCCTCAACAACAGGATGCCTGCCATCCTTTATATCGATTACACCGTCATTTGATATAATCGGACAAACGTAATTATTATTAACAGCAACCTGTGCCAGAGCAGCAAGAACATCCAGCACCGCAAGGCTTTTCGCCGTATGCTGCAATCGCTGAATTTCGCCTGCAACCGTATTGCGTATTGCCGCAAATACCTCATATTCAAGTGCAACGCTTCTGTCCTTAGCACCGATAATCCTGCCCTCAAGCTCTTTAAGCTCCTGCGTGATAAAACGTTCGCAGTTTGTCAGGGTCTGCTTTCTTATGTAGGTTTCGGGCACCATTTCCTTATAAGAATTTGACACCTCAATATAGTAGCCGAATACTCTGTTGTAACCGACCTTGAGCTTAGGAATACCTGTTATCTCTCGCTGCTCATTTTCAATGGATGCAATCACGCCTGCACCGTCAGTCATTATAGCTTTGAGCGAGTCAACCTCTTCATTATAGCCTGCTTTAATCAGTCCGCCTTCACGAACGGAAAACGGAGGCTCGTCCACAATTGCATTTTCAATAAGAGAACGTACATCCTCGAGCAAATCAATACCGTTATAAATATCCTTTAACAGTGCTGAGGAGGAAAATGAAAGTGTTTTCTTGATTTCAGGCAGCTTTTCAATGGTGTACTGAAGTGACTTAAGCTCTTTTGCATTCGCTGTACCGTAAACGATACGGGTCATCAATCTTTCAATATCATTGACACCTGTCAGTGATTCACGTATATCATCACGCATCATCGGACTGTCAACCAGCTCGCCCACTGCGTTCTGTCTTTTAACGATTTTCGGAATGGACATAAGCGGACGTTCAATCCAGGATTTAATCATTCGTTTGCCCATTGCTGTCTTTGTTTTGTCAATCACCCACAAAAGTGAATGCTTTTTGTCGCCTGTCATCATAGACTTTGTCAGCTCAAGATTTCTCCTTGCACTGATATCGAGATTCATATACTGCTCTTCATCATAAAAATCAATTTCGGAAGGCACTTCGATCTCATTCTTTTTCTGGGTTTCTTTAAGGTAACCTATAACCGCACCCAGAGCACAGACAGCCGATTTGCTGTGGCCGATTCCCAGTGAGGAAATTTCATCCTTTTTCAGCGTTTCAATAATCAGTGATGTGGCATTATCAAAATCGAATTTATCATCGTCAAACACCTCAACCCCTGCATTAAGCCTTTTGGCAAAGCTTTCAAGCTGATGATAGTCCAGCGATTTGGAATTGATAATAATCTCCTTTGGTGCGTATGTTGAAAGCTGATTAACCAGCTTGTTCTCCACATCGTCACCTGCTAACACAGTGATATGGAATTCACCTGTGGAAACATCGGCAAAGCAGATTCCCATATCCTTGTTACCGGTAAATATGGAACAAAGATAGTTATTTACTCCGTCCTCAAGCATATTGCTTTCAATAACGGTACCGGGTGTGATGATTCTTATGACATCTCTTTTAACTAAGCCTTTAACGGTTGCTGGATCCTCCATCTGCTCACAGATTGCAACCTTGTAGCCGCGTGACACAAGCTTTGCAATATAGCCGTCAGCACTGTGAAACGGCACACCGCACATTGGTGCACGCTCCTCCTGACCGCAGTCACGCCCTGTAAGAACAAGATCCAGCTCCTGCGACGCGATCTTGGCATCTTCAAAAAACATCTCATAAAAATCACCAAGACGGAAGAACAGAATGGCATCATTATACTGAGCTTTTATCTGAAAATACTGCACCATCATCGGCGACAGCTTAGTACCCTTATTTCCCATTTGTTCTTCCTCTTTCTCCAGTGATTCGTTATAGTTAAAACTATATAAATAAAAGTGCAATTACTTAATTAATTGCTAATGCGGTAATTTTTTGTAGGCAAGGCAAAAAGGGTGACGCTGTACAAAGGTACTGCGAACCCTTTTTAACGCAGCATACGAAAAAATGAACCATTAATGGCATCCGCCGCAAGTGCAGCAGTCGTGTGTACAGTTCTCCTGTGGCAATTCGCAGGTTTCTGCATCCTGACCGTCAAAGAAAAGACCGATCATACCGCTGATATACTGAGCCATCTGCTCCATTTCAGCAGCTGCTGCAGAATACTTCTGCATATTTTCGCCTTCCATAATCTCAGCATACAGCTTCTGATACTCTTCCTGAAGCTCTGCAATTCTTTCCTGTGATGCCTCTTCACCCTTTTCAGCCTCCTGCTGATATTTGAGTGAAAGGAGCTGCATCTCCTGCATCTGCTGCTGGAGCTTCTCATCACCGTCATTTGCCTTAGCTGCAGCCTGAAGTGCAATAAAACGCTCATCCTTCTGAATTTCCTTACCTAATTCCCTGAGTGCTGATTCAATACTCATACTTCTTTCTCCTTTACAATTTCTCCCCTCATAACAAAGGTCAGAGGTTCGATTACTTTAATATTTTGAAAAGTTCCGATCAGACTTTCGTCACCCTCAAATTCTATAATCAGGTTGCCGTCATTTCTGGCCGCAACATAATTATCATCCAGCTTACCCTTACCGTAAACATAGCATTTGAAAATTTTCCCCTTATGAAGTGCCATCTGCTCTGCACTGATTCTCTCCTGCAAATCGGTCAGCTCTTTGAACCATTTTGATTTTTCCTCTGCAGGAACAGGGTCATCCATCTCCGCTGCCGGAGTACCCTTTCGCGGTGAGTAGATAAAGGTAAATAACGAGGTTGCCTTAACCTCCTCAACAAGTGAAAGGGTTTCCTTAAACTCTTCATAGGTTTCACCCGGAAATCCCACAATAATATCACTTGTGATTGAAAGCTCATCACCCATAAGCTTTTTAGCATAATGGATAAGCTCAAGGTACTGCTCTCTTGTATAATGCCTGTTCATTGCTTTAAGCACTCTGTTGCTGCCGCTCTGGAACGGAAGATGCAGATGCTGTGCAACCTTATCACAGGATGCCATCGTTTCAATAAGCTCTTTGGTACAATCCTTCGGATGGCTGGTCATAAAGCGGATTCTGAAGTCACCCTCAACGCAGTTAAGCTCCCGTAAAAGCTCGGCAAAGGTTACCTGCGGAATTAAGTCCTTGCCGTAGGAATTCACATTCTGTCCGAGCAGAGTGATTTCCTTATAGCCCTGTGCGACAAGCTCCCTGAATTCATTGATAACATCTGCTTTCTCACGGCTTCTTTCCCTGCCGCGAACATACGGAACAATACAGTATGAGCAGAAGTTGTTACAGCCATACATAATCGGCAACCATGCCTTAGCATCATTATCACGTTTAACAGGAATTCCTTCCGCAATCGCACCGTCCATATCCGGAATTTCAAAAACTCTTTTGCGTCCCATCAGGGCTCTGTACAACAGCTCAGGCAGACAGTGAATAACGTGTGTACCAAACACCAAATCCACAAACGGATAGGACTGCTTTATCTTATCCGCAATATGCTTTTGCTGCATCATACATCCGCAAAGGGCAATCACGGCATCCGGATTTTCACGCTTATAGCTTTTAAGTGAGCCCACATTACCGAATACCCTGTCCTCAGCATGCTCTCTTACAGCACAGGTATTGAAAAGAATCAGCTTTGCCTCAAGGCGGTTATCCGTAAAGGAATAACCCATAAGCTCCAGCATACCCTTGATTCTTTCACTGTCAGCCACATTCTGCTGACAACCGTAGGTGATTACGCAGGCCTTTGGCTTTTCATCATATCTTGCAGAAATAACAGAGCTTACCCGCTGCAAAAACTGTTTTTGCTTGCTAAGCTCTTTCTCACTTACAACTGCTGTTTTTCTTGCACCTTCACCCATTTGCTCACCTCTGACCATACCTATTCATTATACGGAAAATATTATATCAAAATAGAATCTGTCTCTTATACACATCTCCGAGCCCACGAGACTAAGGCGAATCTC
>UQVI01000026.1 GCA_900544515.1 uncultured Oscillospiraceae bacterium
GTGCCTATTTGTTCTTAATCAAGGCACAAAAACGCAGGAATACTTTTTGTATTCCAAGTGTTTTTAACACTGAATAAGGGCAAATAGGACATTTAAACCAGAGTTCGGTTTACTCTTTATTGCCTAAACAAAAGTTTATCTTATGCCGTATTTTTCAATAACATAATCCATATCCTTATCGCCTCTGCCCGAGAGATTGATAAGAATAGAGCCTTTATCCATTTCCTTTGCAAGTTTCATACTGTAAGCAACAGCATGAGAGCTTTCAATTGCAGGAATAATACCCTCAAGTCTTGAAAGGGTATAAAATGCATCTATTGTATCATCGTCGTTTACAGTGCCATATTTAACTCTGCCAAGATCGTGTAAAAATGCGTGCTCAGGACCTGATGACGGATAATCAAGACCGCTTGCAACAGAATATACAGGTGCAGGCTCGCCGTTTTCATCCTTAAGCATAATACTGTTGAATCCGTGCATAATACCCTCTGTGCCATAGGTAAGACTGGCAGCATGGTCACCAAGCTTTTCTCCTCTGCCTAAAGGCTCAACACCGTAAATATCAACAGGGTCATTCAGAAATCCGGAGAAAATTCCCATTGCATTTGAACCGCCGCCTACACAAGCAACAACGGCATCAGGCAATTCGCCTGTCATTTCAAGGAACTGCTCCCTTGCCTCAATTCCCACAACGCTCTGAAAATCACGCACCATCATTGGGAATGGGTGAGGACCGACAACTGAACCAATGCAGTAAATCGCATCCTTATATTCATTGCAGTATGCAGTAAATGCTGCGTCAACAGCTTCTTTGAGTGTTTGCAGACCATCAGTAACCTCAATAACATTTGCACCGAGAATTTTCATTCTTGCAACATTAGGAGCCTGCTTTTTTATATCAACAGCACCCATATATATGTCACATTCAAGTCCGAAATATGCAGCAGCAGTAGCAAGTGCTACACCGTGCTGACCTGCACCTGTTTCAGCGATAACCTTTTTCTTACCCATATATTTAGCAAGCAAAGCTTCGCCCATACAGTGATTCAGTTTGTGTGCTCCCGTATGGTTAAGATCCTCACGCTTTACGTAAAGCTGAACGTTACCGAACTGACCTGACAGTCTTTCAAGGTAAGAAATCGGTGTAGGTCTGCCCTGAAATTCCTTGCGGATACGGCGAAGCTCGCTTATAAATTTGCCTGATTTGCTTATTGCATAATAGGCGTTTGTAATTTCCTCCATAGCCTTCTGAAGCTCAGGCGAAATATATGAGCCGCCGTACTTTCCGAAAAAGCCTGACTCGTCCGGATAATTTTTAAAATAGGTGTCAAAATCAACGTTATTATATTTCATTTTAGTTTCCTCCAAAAAATAATTATAAATATTTTAAATGTTCTGTAAATTCTTATTATATAGCTTATACACGGATTCGTTTTTCATAAATAAATACAATTAAGTTCGCCATCGTTTTGTTAAGAGCATATAATTTCCTCCTGTAAAAATCTTTTAAATGAAAGATTAAAAATAAAAAAGTCCTTGATAATACGATAAACGTATTATCAAGGACGAAATTACATTCCGCGGTGCCACCTTGATTTATGGGACTCCATACTCTTTGCAAGATACTATCATATCTCCGACCACTGACGTAGGCCATCACGTTACGGAATACTCAGCACAAGCCTTTCACCGTACCCTCAGCGGTCCATTTAATAAGCCGTTTAATACTCCATTCGCAGCATCAGGAGTTCTCTGTAATTGCGTATCTTATTTTTATCTCCGCCTCATCGGTTTGGATATTTAATTTTCTTTATAATATCATCTGTTATTGTTTTTGTCAACTGTGATTTTTCTGTTTTTGTGAAAAAATAGAAAAATGTATAGTATGTTGAACAATATAAAAGAAATCAGCAGTGTCAGATCGGACTCAATATTTTCATTCGGCTCAGCCAACTCATAGTAATGAACTATGTTAAATGCCCAAAGCAGCAGGTACGTAATATAAGCCGATATAGCCGATAAAATTATGGATGCTGCCAGCTTAAGAATTATTTTCAATTGTATCACCTCAATCAGATGATAACACAGAAATTCAGTTTATGCTATCCACTTGATGTGGATTTTATCTATTTACAGTGGATTATCTGTAAGCAGCAATCTTGCAAATGCATTTTCCAGCGTTGAGTTGTAAATGATATTACCAAAGTCTTTTGCGCTTTCATAGTCTGCACTTGATTTTGAGGTTACAAAATAAAAGGGTATATTTTCCTTTTGGCACTTGGCGGCAAATTCAGCAGCATTTTCAGGTGCTGTTGCCGAATGATACATTGTGTGCAGCACGGCGTCAACCGAATCCAGATTAAAGTTGCTGTAATCAATGCCTACATGAGGTGTGATTATTAGAATGTTTTTGTTGTGCAGCACAGGATTTTTTATAAAATCAGACTGCCTGCCGACAGTGAAGAACTCGTCATTTTCACCTGCACTGACGGTTCTTACTGCTCTGAAAAGCTTATCATAGCTTATATAAACACCCTCAACTCTGTCGCAGATAAAGTCAACCGCATTTTCAAAATTCTGAATGGCATTTGAGGTTTTGTCCTCGACAGGCTTGTCAGAAGCCACAAGAACAATTCTCCTGTTGTAAAAAATGTTGCCCAGCAGTGCACCTGTGTATGCAAGGGTATCTGAGCCGTGAAGAATAATAATACCTGTGTACTTTTCAAAATCAACTGTGTTTAAATAGTCAATCAGCTTTTGCCATAAATCAATGCGGATA
This sequence comes from uncultured Oscillospiraceae bacterium, assembly GCA_900544515.1. Taxonomy (GTDB): domain Bacteria; phylum Bacillota; class Clostridia; order Oscillospirales; family Acutalibacteraceae; genus Eubacterium_R. The sequence continues at coordinate 2,780 of UQVI01000026.1, forward strand.
TTTTCAGATAAAACAGAAAATGGTGACACACATTCAAAGCTTACGTCCTTTTTTTCAATATAATCAAGAATTTTAAATGGGTTGTCAAGGCGTATATTATCGTCCTTAACACAGGCAATTGTACCGCCTGTGCCAACTACAAGAATTTTTTTCATAGTATCACCATTATCATTTTACGTTTTTGTTTCAGTAATGTTATTGAAATTCTGTATGATCAGGCTTTTGCACCTGCCATATATTTCAGGGAGGGTACAGAGACCCTCCCTTACGGCTTTTATTATTTTGTGAAAAATACTTTGAATGCCTTATATGCCATATAGGTATCAATTTTGCTGACAATTTCATATGGTGAATGCATGGAAAGCACAGGAACGCCCACATCAATTACATCAACATCAAGGTTTGCGATATACATAGCAACCGTTCCGCCGCCGCCTGCATCAACCTTACCGAGCTCACCGCTCTGCCACAGTACGCCGTTTGATTCCATAAGATTTTTAACAAAGCTTACATATTCTGCGGATGCATCACTTGTGCCGCTCTTACCGCGTGCACCTGTGAATTTCGTCACAACAACACCTTCATTAATAAAGGATGCGTTGTTTTTTTCAAACGGACCCGGCCATGTTGGGTCAAATGCAGCATTAACATCAGCTGAAAGACATTTTGAATTGGAAAGAACATCTCTTCCCTCATATCCCTCAAGGCGCGCAAGGTCTGAAATGAAATATTTGAGATAGCTTGAATTCAGACCGGTGTTTCCGTCTGAGCCTGTTTCTTCTTTATCTGTCAGAATAGTGATTGCTGTGTATTCAGGTACACCGTCAATATCGAAAATTGCCTGCATTGCAGGGTAAGAGCAAACACGGTCATCGTGACCGTAACCGCCGATCAAACTTCTGTCAAAGCCGATATCATCCACAGTGAAAGCAGGTACAAGCTCCAGCTCAGCAGAAAGGAAATCACGTTCAACGATACCGTATTTTTCATAGAGAAGGTTAAGGATATTAAGCTTGATTTTTTCACTTTCCTTATCATCCTTAAAAGGACGTGAGCCGATCACAACATTAAGCTCCTCACCCTTTACAATCTCATTTGCCTTGCGTGACATCTGTTCTGCACCGAGATGCGGAAGAATGTCGGTAATGCAGAATTTAGGGTCACCAGGATCTTCGCCGACTTTTACATCAACATAAGTTCCGTCGTTTTTGCAGATTCTGCCGTGCAGTGAAAGTGGGATAGCTGTCCACTGATATTTTTTGATTCCGCCGTAATAATGTGTTTTGAAAAATCCGAGTGAGCCGTCCTCATAAACAGGGCACTGTTTAAGGTCAAGTCTCGGTGAATCAATATGTGCCGCACTGATTCTTACGCCGTCCTTAACAGGTCTTGAACCTTTGACGCAGAGAATGATTGCCTTTCCTCTGTTGAAATAGTAAACCTTTGAGCCTGCTTCAAGCTTGTTTCCGAATTTATCAAATTCAGTGAATCCGTTTGCCTTTGCAAGCTCCAGAGCTGACTTTGCAAATTCTCTTTCTGTTTTGTTTTCAAAAAGGAATTTTTTATATCCCTCGCAAAAGTTGTCGCAGATTTTAAGCTCCTCGTCGCTCATAAAGTCAACGCCGTTTTCCTTTTTGTAGAAAAGCTTTTCCTTGAGCTCCTGAGCCTTTGTTTTTTCACTCATAGTATTTCCTCCATAATTTTTTTGATTTGTATATCAATATTTTCGCCATTGTTATAGATAACAAAGTCGGAATGATTTATATAGTATTCCTCGTCAAGCTGAGCGTTAAGCCTTGCATCAGCCTGCTCTTTCGTGATTCCGTCACGCTCCGTAATGCGTTTTAAACGTATATCATATGGAGCAATAACGCTGATTACCTTATAGCATTTTGACTGTGCACCAGCCTCAAAAAGCTGCGGCGCATCAAGCACAGCTAAAGGCTCTGCCGCCTTTTCACAAAGGGCAATCACCTCAGGGTGAACCATTTTGTTCAGCTTGTCTGTGTTTTCCTTTGAGAAAAATGCAATTTCGGCAAGTCTTTTTCTGTCAAGAGCATTACCTTTAAATATATCATTCCCAAATTCCGCAGCAAGTTTCTGCAAAAGTTCAGCATTATTATTATAAATTTTCTTTACGAATTTATCACAGTCCAAAACATTGAATCCGAGTGCTGAAAGACGCTCTCCTACATAGCCCTTTCCTGCACCGCTCTGACCAGTCAAGCCTATGAAAAACGGCTTTTTCAAATCAATGATGTTGAAAGCAGCAGCACGGATAAGCCTGTTGTAAACTGCCATTCCCACGCCTGTTGCATTCGGAATTCTGGCGTAAACCCTTTTTGCGCCCATTTCGTCAAGCTGTCTGAGTGCGTCAAAGAGTTCCCTTGCTTGAGATAAATCATCATTCTCTCTGCCGAAGGTAACCTTTGGTATAGTTATATTATCCTCTTCAAAGCAAAGCGCAAAAGCATCTTGTCTTGAATTCACAAAATTCTCATATGCCTTTTTGTCCGCATCTACGATGATAACCTTTGCCTTTGGTGCATAGTGCTTGTATTTCATACCGGGAGAGGCGGCAACCTCATCGTTTTTCATACCCTCAAGAACGGCACGTGCCACATCAACTCTGCCGATAACCTCTTCAATCATTTCTCTTGTAACCGCACCGGGACGGAGTATGGTCGGTGTTTTGGTCGCAAGGGTGATTACCGTTGATTCCACTCCGAATGCACAGTCACCGCCGTCGATGATTGCGTCAATCTTACCGCTCATATCGTCGATAACATATTTTGCCTTTGTCGGTGACGGCAAGCCTGACGTGTTCGCACTTGGTGCCGCCACAGGGCAGCCTGCTGCTTTAATCAACCTGCGTGCCGTCTCATTTTCAGGCATACGCACGGCAACCGTGTCAAGTCCGCCGGATACAACTTTGCCGACTTTTTCACTCTTCGGCAGAATGATTGTTAACGGTGCAGGGAAAAATTTGTCGATAAGCGCTTGTGCCTTCGGTGTTATTTCCTTTACAAGGGGTGCAATGTCCGCTTTGTCGCTTACGTGCACAATCAGCGGATTGTCACTGGGTCTGCCCTTTGCAGCGTAAATGCTTTTTACTGCCTCATCATCCAGTGCATTGGCACCTAAGCCGTATACGGTCTCCGTAGGGAACGCAACCAGACCGCCCTGTGCAATCATTTTACCTGCAAGGCTGATATCATATTCACTTGTAGATAAAATCTTTGTTTGCATAATTTAACCGTTAATCTCCTTTTCAAGTTCGGCAAGTATCCGGTCAAAAGTATTGCCGTCGTCTGATTTTTCAAACTCTTTTAAAGCATTGGTGTATTTGCCTCTGATGCCCATATCTTTTAAAAAAGCTTTTAAACCACCGAAATAATGTCTGATGTTCAGCATTATACTTGCATATAAAACAATGAAAAAAACAATTATTGAAATATTTACTGCATTAGTATTGTCAATGATTTTTAACAGTATAAAAATATATATGGGGATTTCAACAATATCCACAGCCAGCTGGGTTATAATAAACCGTTTAAATTTTTTACCGGAATTTTCAGTATACGCTTCAACAAATTTACGTGTGTTCATAAAATTATTCCTCACCCTGTGCTTTGAGCTTTTCGGCTGTATCTGCGGTGATGAGCGCATCTATCATTTCATCAAGATCGCCGTTTAAAAACTGCTCAAGCTTATAAATGGTGAGTCCGATTCTGTGGTCGGATACACGTCCCTGCGGATAGTTGTAGGTTCTTATTCTTTCACTTCTGTCGCCTGTACCGACCTGAGACTTTCTCTCACCTGCGATTTCAGCGTCGTGCTTTGCTTTTTCTGCATCATAAAGGCGTGAACGCAGAACCTTGAGTGCTTTTTCCTTGTTCTTGTGCTGTGAACGTTCGTCCTGGCATTCAACGACTGTTCCTGTTGGAATATGCGTTATGCGGATAGCAGATGATGTTTTGTTGATGTGCTGTCCGCCTGCACCTGAGGAACGGAAGGTATCAATCTGCAAATCCTTTGGATTGATTTCAAAGTCAACCTCTTCTGCTTCAGGCAGAACGGCAACTGTTGTGGTTGAGGTGTGGATTCTGCCCTGACTTTCTGTTTCAGGTACACGCTGAACACGGTGCACGCCTGATTCAAACTTAAAGCGTGAATATGCGCCGTCGCCATCAACGGAAAAGCTGATTTCCTTATATCCGCCCAGTCCGGTTTCATTGGCACTAAGAACTTCTGTTTTAAAGCCCTTTGCTTCTGCATACATGGAGTACATACGGAAAAGCACGCCTGCAAACAGTGCGCTTTCCTCACCGCCTGCACCGCCTCGGATTTCAATGATAACGTTCTTGTCATCGTTAGGGTCACGCGGTAAAAGCAGTACCTTGAGCTCTTCGGAAATGCGTTCCATATCCTCCTTGCTCTGCTCAAATTCCTCCTTTACCATTTGTGCAAAGTCGGAGTCCATACCGCCTTCGTCCAGCATAATTTTGGATTCCTCAAAGGTTTCCTCTGCCTTTTTATATTCCCTGAATTTTTCAACAACAGGTGTCAGGTGTTTAAGCTCTTTCATCAGCTTTGTATATTTTTCCTGATCTGAAACGATATCAGGATTGCATACCAGCTCGTTCACCTCTTCATATCTTTTTTCAACTTCAGTAAGCTTTTCTATCATACTTAGTCCTCTTTTTTACATTTAATATTTTTTTCTGCTTTGATTCTCGGTATCATAACCTCACGTGCACACTTACAGCATTTCAGCTTGTAGTCAACGCCAAGACGCGTAATTTCAAATTCCTTTGAGCCGCAGGGGTGAGGTTTTTTCATTATAACAATATCGCCTAATTTTAAGTCCATATTTTATCCTTTACATTTTTATCGTCCTTATAAAGCTTTATAAATATATTTTCAAGTTATTATAACACTGCAGTAAAATTTTTACAACTGTAATATGTTTCACCTGCTTATCATACTTTGCAAAATGATTTCATATACTTAACTACAACAAAAAAGAGAGTGATGTTATGAAATTTTACCCGGAGGGGAAAAATCAGGAATTGTCAAAACAGTTTGATTCAGTAGATGAAATAAAGGAAGCGATGATAAAGGGCGAAATCATTGAATCAAAGGTCCTTCTGTGTGATAGGGAGCATAATCTCCACGTGGATTTGGGAGCAGTACGTGGTATCATTCCAAGAATTGAGGGCGCAGTGGGAATAGACGACGGCTCCGTGCGAGATATTGCACTTATATCAAAGGTGAATAAAAGCGTATGCTTTACCGTTCTCGGCTTTCAGAAGGATATATATAACAACAGCCTTGCCATTCTTTCGCGCCGTGCCGTTCAGCTTGGATGCATGAGCGGCTACCTTAATAAGCTTGAACACGGTGACATAATTGATGCAAGGGTTACACACCTTGAAAAATTTGGAGCCTTTATTGATATCGGTGCAGGCATTAATGCATTGATACCGATTGATATGCTGTCCGTATCACGTATCAGTCATCCTGATGAACGACTTACTGAGGGGCAGGATATCAAGGTTGTGCTGAGAAAAAAAGAGCCGAACAAGATGACCTTTTCACTGAAGGAGCTTCTGGGCAGCTGGGAGGATAATGCCAAAGAATTTTCTCAGGGCGAAACCGTTACAGGTGTGGTAAGGAGTATTGAGGATTACGGCGTTTTCGTTGAGCTTGCACCCAATCTGGCGGGTCTTGCTGAGCCACAGGATAATTTATTTATCGGTCAGCAGGTTGCAGTTTATGTGAAATCGGTTATTCCGTCAAAAATGAAAATCAAGCTTGTTGTGGTTGAAGCCTTTAACGAAATTGCAAAGCCGTCACCGCTTACATATTATATAGATAACGGACATATTGATTTCTGGCAGTATTCACCGCAGGAAAGTCCGAAGCAGATTTATACTGATTTCAACGAATAAATAGTATTTCCTCATATAAAATCAATATCGGGTCCTCAATATTGAGGACCCGATATTAATTGCAATGCGTGTCTAATATATCGCCGCAGTGGAATATTCTGTCAATGCGTTTAACAAAAATGTTTTTGTTATTCCAAAAACAGCATACGCTGTCATAGCCCCTGTCCTTTGACACGATATAATATTTTAGCTTTGGGTTATTGCTTATACGTGCCCCGAGATAGGATACCAATTGAAAATCCATTGAATTCGGCTTAATGCTTTCTGTAAAAACATAAGTCTTTTTTGCTGCGATTTCTTCGAGCTCAATGTGCAGACGGACAGTCATCTGATTTGAGTTTCTGCTGTAAAAAAATATAATTTCATCACTTTTCTTAAATTTCAATAAGGATATATTCTCCAGCGCTTCGCCGCTCTGATTTTCATAGTCAATTAGAAAGCAAGCCATATTTTCTTTACCCCGAAAAACAAAAAATGCACAGCCGAAGCTGTGCAATAAAACGCAGGCTCAACTGTCGCCAAACATAATTTAACATAATCTCAACGAAGTATGCAAAATAAGAGCATGCATTTTTGTATATAACAATCCCTCAGTCAAAATGGCAAACAATTTGCTTATAAAAAGGTATATTGAAAAGTTTCTATTACTACATTTTTGTGCTTTTTTATCCGAGACGTTCCTACGCTGACATAGGAAATATACATTTACTGAGCATCGTCATTATGTTCCTGAGCCTCGACGTCTATCTGCTCACTGAGATTGTATTTCACGATTTTCTTTATCTGAATGAAGGAAATCAAATCCATAACTGCGTAAATAATCAGACCTGCCCCCAATAGCCTTGTGATAACAAGCATACTGTCAAAGGGATTTACGATTACGAGCAAACCGAGAATGATTGTTGCCGCAGCCATAATAAGCGAGACTATCCAACTTTTCAGGTCGTTTCTTTTTGCTTCTATTGCAGATACGAAATCAACAATTCCGCTGATAAGAATAAATATTCCGAACAAAAACAGCACAACGGAAATGATGCTTTTATATTTTACACACAGGATAATGCCCGATATAATTGACAGGGTGCCGAGTATTGCCAAAATTGTGGATTTCACCTTGCTGAAATAGGAAATCCATGCACCCACACCAAGCATAATAACGGTTATACCGCACAGCATACTGACAAGCTGTACAGTTTCGCCTGGCTGCAATAAAAGCAATATACCGATTACCAGACCTGCAATAATTGTAATGAGTGATAAATTTTTGATTTTTACAAAAAGCTCTTTCATATTTATTCCTTTATATAGCGTATGTCGTTGCCGACTAAGATAAGCGGTCTGTATTCACCGGCGATTCTTGATGTGATACGCTGGTCATATTTTTCCTCAAGCTCATCAAAAGTGTAGTTGGTTGAAATGATTGTCGGCAGCTTTGCGGATAGCCTTGAATTGATTATGTTATAAAGGCAAGCCACTGTGTATGCACTTTTGAATTCTGTGCCCAAGTCATCAAGAATCAGCAAATCACAGTTGAGCACGGCTCTTTCGTAATATCTGAGATTATCGTCTCTGCCGAAATTCTCATTCTGCAAATCGCTGAGTATGTTCTGTGCTGTTCCGTAAACCACGCTGAAGCCCCTGTTGATTACAGTGTTTGCAATTGCAAGGGAAAGGTGGGTTTTTCCGAGTCCTGTACCTCCCATAAACATAATGTTTTTTGAAGAGGTGGTAAAGGATGCCGCATATTTTCTGCAGCTTTCCTTTATTCTTTCGGCCTTATCTCTCGGTGAAATACCGTTTTCCATAATCTGCTGAGGGTAATAATCAACATTAAAGGAATCAAAGGTGCAGTCCTCAATTGGAGCAATCCACGAAAGGTTGTCACGTTCAATATCCTTCAGTATTTCATTGTGGCATTTGCACCGCCTGCTGCCGATAAACCCGGTATCCTTGCAGGCAGAGCAGGTATATTGTATATCAAGTGCATTTTCAGTATACCCGTTTTTTAACAGAATTGTCTTTTTTTCCTCTTGAAGTGCAAGGCTTTCATTCATAAGCTTTTCAATATCGGCCTGCTTATCCGTGCTATAGAGAAATACCTTTGAAATATTAAGACCTATTTGTGCGAGCTTCTGCTGTATTTTATCAATTTCCGGCAGCTTTTCACTGACCTCATCAATACGAAATTGTGCCTCAAGGCTTGCTCTCTCTCTTCTGCGTTCAAGCACCTCGATTGCCTTCGAGTAGGTTTCCTGAGAGTAGGACATACGGCACCTCCTTTATTCTAAATATCTGTATTATCCATTGCATTTTTCTTTGTTTTATCCAAATCGTAGGACGGCTTGCTTTTGAGCTTGTTCGAACTTTTCTCAGCCTTGCTCTTTGCAAATGCTTCCTGCTCCGCCTGTACCTGTGCAGGAGAAGAAATATCCTTTTTTGTCCACTGCTTTAAAATTTTATTTATGTAGGCGAGCGACGGCTCTGATGTGTTTTCTTTCATAATATCCGACGCAAGCGTGACCATTGTTATGTCAAAGGTCTTAAACCAGCCGTCAACCATTTCGCGCTGTTTTGCGGTTGGACGCTTGTGGCGTATGCCTGTGATTGCCACGATTTCGTTCCACAATCTGTCACTTCTGGCAATGTCCTGCAGCTTTGCTTCAGCATCTGCTATGGAATCAATGCCCTCATCAGCCCAGTTTTTCGCCATAGTGTTTACATAGGAAATTCCGATTGCCTTACCGCGTTCCTTTTCACTGCGGTAGAATTCAAGAATCATCAGTATAACTTCAACTTTTAAGCCGTAATACTGTACCATATTAACAAGCATTTCACGTTCTGCGTGGCTTGTTGTTCTGCCCAGTACACGCTCAGCCTCTGAGAGAAGAAAGGCAATGCTTTCGTCTTCTCTTAAAAATGCGACAATGTCCTTTGGTGTCAGTCTCGGCGGTGCAAGAATTTCGCGCACAGGCTTTTGGTTTTTTTCTTCCTGCGGCTTTTTCTCTGCTTTTTGCACGATTTCTATCTTCTGACCGTCGGTTGCAAGTATATTTTCCTCTACCCAGAATTCAAGCAAATCATCAATGTCCGAAGCTGTCTGCCCCAGCGCCTTTGCCACAACTGAAGAGCTTGCCTGACCGCCGTTCCTAAAAATATAAAGCAGTGCTTTAAGCTGATATTCACTTGCCATTTTCAGATATTTATCCACAATATCATTCGGTATATTGAAAATACCGCCGTTCCACATTTCACAAAACGGCATAACACGGTAGTCCATACAAGTCTCTCTTTTCATCTTGATTATCAGAATTTCATTTTATCAAAAATGAACACTGTTGTAAATATATAAATAAAAACAAATTTTGTTAAAAGGTCTTGACAAACGCAAGTCTTATATGTATAATTATTCTTGCATTTGCGGATGTAGCTCACCCGGTAGAGCGCAACCTTGCCAAGGTTGAGGTAGCGAGTTCGAGCCTCGTCATCCGCTCCAGCAGAAGTCTTACTGTTTTTTTCAGTAAGGCTTTTTTGTTTATAATTCAATTTGTTGAATCATATTATTAATGTAGATAGTTGATAAATAATATATTTTATGGTAAAATGCAAAATGAAGTATTATACTGAAACGAGGTGAATCCGTGAGAAAATACAACTATTTTGACGATGAGCCGGAAGAGCTTGAACCAAAAAAGAGCATCATTTCGAAAATTGATTTAGAGGATATTGCTTTTAGGATGAGAGAAGCTTTTGACAGCATTGCTCACGGTGAACCTGTTGAAAGATTAAAAGAGCTCAGGGAGCTTCCCAATCTAAAGGGCGCAGCACTTAAGCTTATTGCTTTCGTTTTATTTATCGTTACACTGATTGTATTTATTTTGGGTTTCAGCCATACAATAAGTTCACAGAATAAAAAGAATGAGCTTTTTTATACCGATGCCGGAAAGGTTTGCACGGATTATATAACCGAGTACGGTTCTGTTAAGTGGGAGTCTATGGATAAGGATACCTACGGAAAAAACATGGCTCGTATGACCGGACTTTGCTATGCCAGACAAATGGATTTTGACAATGACGGCAGCGATGAACTGATGCTTGTTTATAATAATAAAAATATCTATACCCTTGAGGTATGGAGCTATGTAAGCAAGGAATTCACTAAGGTTTACTCGCAGGAGGCAAATTCTACAGAGAATACAACTGACGGCAGTTGGATTGGTCTTTATCATAAGAATAACCGCTATTATATATGCAAGTCGGAAAAGGCTACTCCTGAAAAGGTGGATATGTATTCACTCAGGGGAGATGCATTTAAAAAATCCTCCTCCTGTGACTATGACTGCAAGAACAATATATATTCCATTAAAGGCAAAATTAATGCACAGGATTTTGAAACGATAAAGTTTTCTGTTATCAAAACGAGCCGTGCGGAAGATATAATGGATATTGTGACGGCCAATATTGACAGCTTTGCCACAGTTTCCGTTGCGAAGATTGAAAGTCAGAAATCTTCTGACCAGCTGAAAAAAGAAGCATATTATCAGATTGTTGAACGCCGCAATTCTCAGTACGGCAAGGCAAAGGTTGTTACCGAAAACGGCAAAGCATTTATTAACGGTGTAGCGCTTGTTAAGCTGGTGGATTTCAATAACGACGGCAATGAGGAAATGCTTATTGTTTACCGTAAGCAGGTAAAAAAGAGTGCCACCAACTACTATACAGGTGAGTATATTGTTATTGAAGAGCCTACATATTGTATGGAGGTTTATAACTGGAACGGCGCAGTTGCGAAAAAGATATTCAGCAAGGATTCCGTGTCAAACCTTATGAGGGATAACGATATTAACTACGTAATGCTCCAGAACGCAAAAAACACGGTTGATATATGTATGAACTCCTATTCTTACCGCAGCGAGTATACTTACACAGCGGCTTCACGTATTTACAGATTGAATAAAGATGAAACCTTTGAATCCATATTCAATGCTAAGGTCGACTCGGAATACGGTTATAAGCAATATTATCTTGATAATGAATACACGTACCAGTCCTCTTTTGAAAATGAGGCGTACAGAGTGCCGATGTTCCTGAACGACGACGGTAAATATGATGATAAAAAATATACTGTGATTTATCTTTCAGGCGATAAGAGTGAAAAATTCAGCACAGTTATCAGTGATACCGTTAAAACAATTGAATCACTGAATAAAAATTATGTTTCAGAAGATGAATAAAAAACAGGCACACCTCAGCTTTTATGAGGTCTGCCTGTTTTCATTTTCGTTTTGTATTTCTTATAAATTACTGCACATACTACAGATACAACAGCGGTTGCCGCAAAAACGGCAATTGCTGTTTTTATATTGTTCTGTTCAAGCTGTGCACCGCAGATGGTTGAGGTCAATATGGAAGGTATCCTTGCAATTGTGGTTATGATAAAAAATTCCGTTATGTTTATTTTCAGTGACCCTGCCACATAGGTCATAATGTCCTTAGGTGTTGACGGCACAAGATAAAAGACGAACAGGAACAGACGTTGGTTTTTCTTGTTGCTGATAATGCTCAGACTGTTTAACTGTTCCTCATTTATAAACGCGGATATGAATTTGCCGCCGAGTGTGTTTGCAAGGAATACAATTACAAGTGAGCCTATAAAGCTCCCCAGTGAGCAGAGTGCCAGGCCGCCCCACGTACCGAATACATATCCTGCGGCAATTTCCAAAGGCTCGGCAGGGATGATTTTTATCACTGTCTGAAATGCACGGATGAATACAAACACCACACCGCTCAGCCCCTTGTATTCCTCAAGCCAGCTTTTAAAGCTCTGCGTATCCGTTACAAATTCCGTCAGCGTCCTGCCGAATATCAGGTAGAGCGTAATAAAAAGTGCGAGAAGAATTCCGATGCTCACCCCATAAACAATCAATGTTTCCTTTGGCGGCTTTTTAAAATATTTCTTAAGCACCTGCATCCAGACACCTCGTTTCTTTTATCAGTACGGGTTTTGAATACATATCAAAAAAGCCTTTCAGATTTCCGCCGTAATAAGAATTCCAGGGTTTGTCCTTGCCGTTGAAATGAACAATCATCGTGCACCGCTGAACATATTCCAATGCCTCTTCAATACTCATACTGTGCAGCAGCCTTTTGAAACAGCGCTCATCAAGATTAATCCTGTCTCTTATACACATCTGACGCTGCCGACGACTAGTCGAGTGGAGATCTCG
>UQVI01000027.1 GCA_900544515.1 uncultured Oscillospiraceae bacterium
TCTACACTCGACTAGTCGTCGGCAGCGTCAGATGTGTATAAGAGACAGGACTACAGATATTCAAAAAACTTTCAATAATATATATTCTTATTTGAAAAGGGACGGTATATTTGTTTTCAGCTGGGATCACCCTTTAATCAATAGCATTGAGCTTGAGGACAATACGCTTCGCTTTACGGGGAATTATAATGCAGAAGAAACGATGACCTTTGAAAAGGGCGGTAATCCTGTAACACTTATTAAAAGAAAACTATCAACGTATATCAATGCATTGGCGCAAGCAGGCTTTTTTGTTGAAAGAGTTATAGAAGATGTTGATTCAGCCAAATTAAAAGCGGACAGGAATTATCATTCTTCATATTATGATGGAGTAAAGGCAGAGCATTATCCATTATCCTTTATTATTAAAGCGAGGAAAATTTGATTATGATTGTTCACCCAATCAGTCCGATTTATAATGAAGAATCAGAAATATTGATATTAGGTTCATTTCCTTCAGTTAAGTCACGTGAGGAAGGCTTTTTCTACGGGCATCCGAGAAATCGTTTCTGGAGTGTTATGGCGAAAATATGTGATGCTCCTGTTCCGTCAAGTATTGAGGAGAAAACAAAACTGATACTGGATCATCATTTTGCGCTTTGGGATGTGATTCATTCCTGTGAAATAAGCGGTTCAGCGGACAGTAGCATTAAAAATGTAGTGGCTAATGATTTGAGTATAATTCTTGAAAATGCACAAATCAAAAAAATATTTGTAAACGGCAAAAAGGCATATAGCTTGTATAAAAAATATATGGAAAAACAGATTGGCATCAGTGCTGTATGTCTGCCGTCAACAAGTCCTGCCAATGCCGGCTGGAGTGATGACAGGCTTTTTGAATACTGGAAAAATGAAATGGGAGTATAAAAACTGTGTTTGTAACCTCAGTTTTATACTCCCGTTTTTATATTCTATTTTATATGATTTTTTCGGTAAATGCTTGGACTCATTCCCTTGTAGCGTGAAAAGGTTTTTGAAAAATAGCTCATATCATTGAAGCCGCAGCCCAATGCAATATCGGTTATGGATTCATCGGTAAGAAGAAGTCTTTCACCTGCTGATTCAATCCGATAATAATTCAAATATTCAATAGGTGTTTTGCCCGTCATATCGGAAAATGCACGGCAGAAATAACGTGGAACCATACCTGCAACATCGGCAATCTCGGCAAGAGTTATAGGGTTTTCATAATTGTTTCGGATATAGGTTAAAACGTTTTTCAGCCTGATGATTTGCCGGCGATTTTTTGAAAGGGAAATGTTTTTTGCTTTGGTATTGATAAGGCTTCCCATAAGCTGCCACATCAGTCCTACGGTTGTCCATTCATAGCCTTTCTGCTCCTTTTCCATTGACTCAAATATTTTATCGGCAAGCTCTGCCTGTTTGCTGCCTGCTTCAAAAATACCTGTGTAGCCGTTTTCATCTGCCAGAAATTCTGCAGCACTGCGTGAGCAGACAGGGGTATCGTGCAGAAGCGTGCCCAAATCAAATACAACACATTCATATACACAGTCATGAGGAATACCGCCATGAACAACACCATCACCTATCCAGGCACAATTGCCTGCATTCACCATATAACTTTTTCCGTCAAGGGACAGCTCAAAGCTGCCCTTTAAAACCAAAATCAGCTCATATTCAAGGTGCCAATGAAGCGGCATATGATAACGTGCAGATGCTGAATCAACGTAGTATAATTCGATAGGGAAATCAAAGGTTCCTCTTTTTTTGTTTTCATAAAGCTCACTATAATTCATTATTTACCGCCAAAAGTGAATATTATCATATTACAAGTATATAATGCCCCAAGCGAAGAATATTGAAATGTAATATAATACAATTAGAATATCATTTATAATGTGGTATGTCAAATGAAAAATGAAAGGAAATCAAAATGAGTAATATTAACGAACAAAAGGAACTCATATGTGACATTTGTCACAAAATGTGGCAGCTTGGATGGGTTGCGGCAAACGATGGTAATGTAAGTGTTAAGCTGGATGACGGCACAATACTTGCTACACCGACAGGTATGAGCAAATCTTTTATAACACCTGAAAAGTTAATCCGTATTGACAGCAAGGGTAATGTGCTGGAGGCTGCTGAGGGACTCAGACCTTCAAGTGAAATCAAGATGCATCTTCGCTGCTATGATAAGCGTGATGATGTTATGAGTGTTATTCATGCTCATCCGCCCGGAGCAACAGGCTTTGCAGTGGCTCACAAGGCAATGGATATGTATAATATGATTGAGGATGTTGCAGTTATGGGTGCTGTTCCGCTTACACCATACGGTACCCCTTCAACGACTGAAGTGCCTGACGCAATTGAGCCATATCTTGAGGAGCATGATGTTATGCTGCTTGAAAATCACGGTGCACTTGCTGTAGGCAGTGATGTGGTAACTGCCTTTTACAGAATGGAAAGTCTTGAACTTTGGGCAAAGATTACAATTAATGCCGTTATACTCGGCGGCAGCCATGACATAAGCAGAGAGAATATTCAGAAGCTTATTGACCTCAGAAGCTATTATCAGGTTACAGGAAGGCATCCGGGTTATAAAACATTCAATCCTGATGACCCTATGCTGCATGCAAAGGAGGACTGAGTATGTTAAAAGGAATTCCTCCAATTATTTCACCTGAGCTTTTAAAGGCACTGTGTGAAATGGGTCATGGTGATGAACTGATTATTGCAGATGGTAATTTCCCTTGTGAAAGTATCGGCAAGGATGCAGTTGTTGTACGTGCTGACGGCAATGATGCTGCAGAGATTTTAGATGCTGTTTTACAGCTTATTCCGCTTGACAGATATACGGAGAAGCCTGTTGCTTTGATGGAGGTTGTTAAGGGTGACAGCTGCCCTGAGCCTGAGATATGGAAAACGTATGAGACTTTGCTTAATAAATATGAGCCTGATCATCACGATATAGAAATGACGGAACGTTTTGCTTTTTATGAAAGAGCAAAGAAGGCTTATCTCATTATTGCCACAGGCGAGACGGCTGTTTATGCCAATGTTCTTCTAAAGAAAGGAGTTGTAACACCGTGAGTACAGTACTTGCTTTTGATTTCGGTGCTTCAACAGGAAGGGCAATAAAGGCTGAATTTGACGGTGAAAAGCTAAGCTATAAGGAAATACATAGGTTTGACAATGTACCGAAGTATGAGAACGGACAGTTCTGCTGGGATTTTCCCTATCTTTTAGCTGAGGTGAAAAAGGCTATAGATATTTGCGGTGATACGGATTCCTTTGCTTTTGATACCTGGGGTGTTGACTACGGACTCCTGGATGATAAGGATGAACTGATTGGACTGCCTGTGAACTATCGTGATACACGAACAAACGGTATGCCTGATAAGCTGTTCGAAAAAATATCTCCATACGATTTGTATAAATCCACAGGCAATCAGATTATGCCAATCAACACACTGTTTCAGCTTATGGCGGAAAAGAAAGAGAACGCAAGGACGCTCCTCTTTATGCCTGACCTCTTTGCTTGGGCTTTCTGTGGTGACAAGTCAGCGGAAAAAACAATTGCCTCCACATCTCAGATGTATCATTTTGATAAGGATAGTTGGGATTTTAATATTGCCGAGCTGTCGGGTGTTGATATTTGTGTTCTGCAAAAGCTGGTTGATAGTGCATCTATTGTCGGAGAATATAAGGGCATTAAGGTTATCAAGGTGGCAGGCCACGATACACAGTGTGCCATTGCCGCAATGCCTGCCGATAGTGAAAGGTGCAGTGCATTTCTTTCCTGCGGAACCTGGTCACTGATTGGCTGCGAGTGTGACAACGCTGTTCTTACCGAAAAAAGTATGAACGATGATCTTTCAAACGAGCTTGGTGCAAACGGAAAGATAAATTACCTTA
Organism: uncultured Oscillospiraceae bacterium; assembly: GCA_900544515.1. Lineage (GTDB taxonomy): Bacteria > Bacillota > Clostridia > Oscillospirales > Acutalibacteraceae > Eubacterium_R. The sequence continues at coordinate 3,916 of UQVI01000027.1, forward strand.
AGAATATCAGCGGCCTCTGGCTGATTCAGGAAATAAGGAGAAATTTCAAAGCAGCAGGCAAGGCGTATTCCTTTAATGATATGGAGCAGCTTGCAAGGGCAGAAAAAGCATTCAGCTGTTTTATCGACCCTGATGCATCTGAATTTGCAACAGCAGGGTCAATGCCTGAAAAAATACGTGCATTCTGTGAAAAAACAAATCAGCCTGTACCGCAGAGCGATGGTGCACTGGTGCGCTGTATTTACGAAAGTCTGGCTATGAAATACAAATTTGCGATTCATCAGATTTCTGAAAATACAGGGAAAATTTTTGATGTTCTTCATCTTCTGGGCGGAGGAACAAAGGACAGCTTTTTATGTCAGATGACGGCAAATAGCTTAGGTATTCCTGTGATTGCAGGACCGACTGAGGCAACAGCACTTGGCAATATCCTGCTGCAGCTGATTGCACTTGGGGATATCAGCAGCATTGAAGAGGGAAGAGCTCTTCTGAGAAAACAGGAAAAGGTTAAAGCGTACCTCCCAAAGAATATGGAAAGCTGGGAGAGTGCATATAAAACATTCTGCAAAATAATAATTAAGTAATAATACTAAAGAGAGGTAAAAGTTATGAATTATCCAAAGATTGGTATAAGACCTACTATTGACGGCCGCTGGGGCGGCGTTCGTGAAAGTCTTGAGGTTCAGACAATGGGTATGGCTAAGGCTGCAAAGGAGCTTATTGAATCTAACCTTTATTATCCTGACGGTACTCCTGTGCAGTGTGTAATCAGTGATACCACTATCGGCGGCGGAGCTGAGGCTGCAAAATGTGCTAATCAGTTTGCAAATGAGAATGTGGTTGCAACATTATCTGTTACACCTTGCTGGTGCTACGGCTCGGAAACCTTTGATATGGATCCGAATACAATTAAGGCTGTATGGGGCTTTAACGGAACTGAGCGTCCTGGTGCAGTTTATCTTGCAGCGGTTATGGCAGCATTTGCACAGAAAGGTCTGCCTGCATTTTCAATCTACGGACACGATGTTCAGGATATGAGCGATACATCAGTGCCGTCAGATGTGGCTGAAAAAATACTTCGTTTTGCAAAGGCTTCTGTTGCAGTTGGCTGGATGAAGAATAAGGCATATGTAAATCTCGGCGGTGTGGCAATGGGTATTGCCGGTTCATACTGCAATGCCGATATGTTCCAGAAATATTTCGGTATTCGTGCCGAGTGGGTGGATATGACGGAAATTGTCCGCAGAATCATTCTTGAAATCTATGACCACGACGAGTACGATAAGGCACTTGCTTGGGTCAAAAAAAACTGTAAGGAAGGCTTTGACCTTAACGAGGGTAAGGAGTTGCCTGAAAGTATCACAAAATCAAAGGTTGTACCTGCCGATAAGGACTGGGAGTTTGTCACAAAAATGACTATGGTTATGCGTGACATCCTTTACGGCAATGAAAAGCTTGATGAAATGGGATGGCACGAGGAGGCACTTGGCAAAAATGCGGTTGCCGGCGGCTTTCAGGGTCAGCGTAACTGGACTGACTGGCTTCCTAATGCGGACTTTACAGAGGCAATTATGGCTTCTACCTTTGACTGGAACGGCGCAAAAATGCCGACTCCGTTTGCTACGGAAAATGATACCCTGAACGGTGTGGCAATGATGCTCGGCACACTCGTATCACATACTGCTCCTTGCTTCCATGATGTTCGTACCTACTGGAGTCCTGATGCCTGTGAGCGTGTGACAGGAGTACGTCCTGACGGTGTGGCAAAGAGCGGATTTATTCATCTGATTAATTCAGGTGCGACTGCACTTGACGGAAGCGGTGCTGTTAAAAACAGTGATGGCGAAGGATGTATGAAGCCTTTCTGGGAGATGACCAATGAGGATATCAAGGCTTGCCTTGATGCTACTGACTGGTGCAGAGCAAACTATGAGTATTTCAGAGGCGGCGGATTCTCAAGCCATTTCCGCTGTCAGGCTGAGATGCCTGTAACCATGCTCAGAGTGAATGTTGTTGACGGTATCGGCCCTGTTATGCAGATTGCGGAGGGTTATACAGTTGACCTGCCTGATGAGATTCACAATACGATTGATAAGAGAACAGACCCATCCTGGCCTACAACCTGGTTTGCACCACGTCTTACAGGTGAGGGTGCATTCACCGATGTTTACAGCGTTATGGCGAACTGGGGTGCAAATCACGGCGTTACCGTTTATGGCCACGTTGGAGCGGATTTAATCACACTTGCTTCCATGCTGCGTATTCCTGTAAATATGCATAATGTGGCTAAGGAAAATATTTTCCGTCCGCATGCTTGGTCAGCCTTCGGAACAGAGGATACAGAGTCTGCTGATTTCCGTGCCTGCAAGAATTACGGACCGCTTTATAAATAATTAGAATCAGATAAATACCGCAGTGGTACCGAATTCGATTTCATGAAGTGCCCCCGAAAGTTTAGACAAATAAATATTAAAATTTAAGAGAATGAGTTCGGAATTGCACTGGGCTCATTTTCAGTTTTGATATAATTCGTTCGTTGTTGTAGTAATCAATATAGTCTTTCAAACAGTTGATGAATTCATCAACTGTTTGAAAGTGCTCACCGTAAAACATTTCGACTTTCAGTCTGCCGAAAAAGTTTTCCATAGCTCCGTTATCCATACAGTTTCCCTTGCGTGACATACTTTGTGTAATATTATGCTCTGCAAGTGAGCGTTGATATTCTGAATGCTGATATTGCCAGCCTTGATCTGAATGAAATATTGGTCTTGCTTTTTCAGGCAGTTTCTCGAATAAGCTATTCAGCATATCTCTGATTTGCTGCAAGTCAGGACTTAGTGAAATGGAGTAGGATTACTGCTTTTTGTTTTTCTCTCGCTCTTCCGCAAGAACTAAGACACTCAGTTTTTTTAGGTATTCTATCTCCATTCTCAATCGCTGATTTTCTGCTATTAAATCTTCTTCTATCTTTTTATCAAGCTTTGGCGGTCTGCCTTTTCTTGTTCCGCTTGCCGCACTTGCCCTGCCTCGCCTTTCTTTCATCAGACCTTCCGCTCCTTCTTCCAAGTATATGCGTTCCCACCTTTGCACTTGTTTTTGATAATTATGTTCCTGTCCTTTTGTAATATCCCAATATTTTCTTACAACTTCACTATAGCTCAAATGATGTTCTCGCATATCCATTATAACACCTATTTTGAATTCTGCACTATATCTTTTTTGTTTATTCCCTTTCTTTCCCATAAAAAATATGCACCCCCAAAAGTTAGACACTTTTGGAGGTGCATATCATTTCAGTATTACTGCGGTTTTTTCTTGTGTTTTTATACTTAAACTCAATTGTAAACCTTTATAAAATAAAAAGTTGACAATACACTTTCAGTGTGGCATAATCTTCAAAAAATGAAAAACAGTGGTTAACCACTATGCAAAGGCAATAAAGAGTAATCCGAACTCTGGTTTGAATTTCTCTCTATTGCCTATGGAAAGGTTATGAAAATATTATGAGTGAAGAACAAAAGAAAAGCAGTAAATTAAAAACAATTGATATTGCTTACATAGGCTTGAGTGTGGCTCTTATTGCCATATGCTCCTGGATTTCAATTCCGCTGACTGTGCCGATTACCCTGCAGACAATGAGTATTTGTCTGATTTCAGGCTTGTTCGGCTGGAAAAAGGGAACACTTGCAACGGTTGTTTATATTATTCTCGGTGCAATCGGAGTGCCTGTTTTTTCAGGCTTTACATCTGGTGTGGGAATTATTTTGAATTCAACAGGCGGATATATTATCGGATTTATATTTACGGCATTGATTGTCGGATTTGTTTCCGATAAATGCAAGGGTAAGCTTATACCACTTATTCTTTCAATGATAGTCGGAATTCTTGTGTGCTATGCCTTTGGCACTGTATGGTTTGCAGTTGTTTATGCAAAATCAAATGATGCCGCATCCATCGGTACAATACTTGGCTGGTGTGTAATACCGTTTTTAATCCCTGATGCAATCAAAATTGCAGTTGCAGCAGTTCTGACGAACAGGCTGAAGAGGTTTATCAAATCATGAAGATAAGATATCATCATCTGATGTGTATACCGCGATATCAGGGGAATGGATACAGCGATGACTTTTGCAGGAATTTAAAAAAGATTAAGTCCGTTATTAAGGATGATAACTATACGCTTGTGGAAAGCTGTGACGATATTTGTTCCTTTTGTCCTAACAATATTGACGGTAAATGTGCTGATGAAAACAAGGTCAGCAGATATGACAGTCTTGTAAAAGAAAAGCTGGAACAGGGTGAAACACCTCTTCCAAAGGACATATGCAGTGACTGCAGCTGGTTTTATATCTGTGAAAGAATATAACTTAAAATTGTCTAAATATCTGTTGTATTTTGATACCTCTTTATAGTATAATACTGCCGACAAGGAGGAACAGCAATGCATCTTTTGAAAATTGATAAGGAAAACTATATCGGACAGGCAGATCCGTTTATATTAAAATCAAACGGCAGGTATTATATTTATACCACAGGTCACGACGGCATTTATGCCTATCAGTCTGACAATCTTTTTGACGGCTGGGAATACTATGGAATGGTTATGACGATTCCTGACCACGAGGCGTTCTGGGCGCCAAGTGTTATTGAACTCGACGGAAAATATTATATGTATAATTCCATTGAGATTTATAATGATACGCCGGATCAGGGCGGTCACAGGGGAGCGATGTTTGTATCTGAGGCTGATAATCCGTTAGGTCCTTTCACCAATGCGACTCAGCTCCTTCACCCATTTTCCATTGACTCTCACGTTGTTAAAAATGAATCAGGCTTATTTATCTTTTATTCAACAAACAGCTTTGAGGGTGACAGAATCGGCACCTATATTGCCGTAGACAGACTTATTGACCCTTATCACGCTGAGGGTAAGCCTGTAGCCGTTGTACAGCCAACTCTTGATGAGGATATTTACAGACGTGACAGATATAAGAAAGGTCAGCATTGGCATACCATAGAGGGTGCTTTCTATTTTAAAGAGGGTGACTGGCAGTATGTTATGTATTCAGGAAATTGCTTTGAACAGCCTACTTATTATATTGGCTATGCGAGAGCAAAAACGGATGAGACGGATTTGACAAAAATCAAGTTTGAAAAATATCCGGATGATCATACCTATCATCCTGTTTTATCAGCCAACAAATTTGAAGAGGGCACAGGACATCACTCGATGATTAAAGAGGACGGACAGTGGTATGCTGTGTATCATGCAAGGGATTATGAAGATGGTCTGAATGCCAATGCCTTTGATGCGCGCAATGCACGTATTTGCAAGCTGAATGTGAAGGACGGAATTATAACATCTGAGAGATACGAGGAAAAGGTTTAAAACAAAAGAGTGACGAAACATTGCTTATTATAAGCTGCTTCCGAGCACTTATGGGAAATAATCCATTAAATTGAAAAAGAACAGAATGTTGAAATTATCAACATTCTGTTCTTTTTATTTATAAATATAAAGCAAATCAATAATAAATGTGATAACTCACTATTTTTTAAAATCAATTTGCACCAATTTTTTACCATTAGGCAGTATTTTCTCAGAATTTCTGATTGTATGATAATCAATGTCAATCATTGCTTTTTCTAATGCCTTTTCTTCCATTTGATGGTGTACTTGCTCTAATCTGTCAAATGCATGCAAATAGGGAGAATCGGATACAAAACGATTATCCGTATTAATCTGGATAATGCATGAAACATATTTTGGCTGCACTTGCTTAACCGTGTTTTGAAAACAATCATATCCGATATATTCAATTAATAAATTCGCAATTAATAGTTCTGATTTAGGAAGCTTATATGTTTCTTCAAGCAGATTCAGCCTTATACATTCCAGTATATCAGAAATATCAGAATATCTGTTCTTGACTTCGTTTAAATAATTCTGATTAATATCAATACCATATACTTTTTTAAATTTGTTCCTGTCAATATACTCCAGACCATTACCACCTGCAATACCCAGAATCATAGCAGAGCTTACAGGATAAGCATCAAACTGCTCTTTCATCATTTGGTTTATGCTCTGTAATTGCATCACTGAATTTAATTTCATATGGTTTTCATAATCTGATAATGAAATTTCTTCCCACGGATTAGTCATTTCTTCTCCCTCTTTATAAATCTGTTTCAATAAATTTACTCTTCTACAGGAGCTACAGGGTATTTTAAATCCTCTTTTGTCCAATCCTTAATTACCTTTAAAAATGCCTTTGACTCCTCCTTAGCTTGTGGAAGGCTGTGGTCAAGACAATTGCCGCATTCCTTTGGTGTGGCACCGGGAACAACGCCCCAGTAATCAGCGATGAACTGAAAAGCCTCTTTTATAAGACCGATTGTGTAATTGTCACTGAGACTTCTGGTAAGAAAATAAAAGCCTGTTCTGCAGCCCATAGGACCGAAATAGATGATGTTGTCACCGAATTCCGTATTTCTTACATAGGTTGCAAAAAGATGCTCAATTGTATGCATTGCAGCGTTTGTCATAACCGTTTCCCTGTTCGGTTCGCGCATACGGATATCATAGGTTGTGATATCATCATCAATTCTGCTGATATAAATGCCTTTTTTTAAAATATTGTGGTCAATCTGAAAGCTTGGTATCGTTTTCATATAACTTCAACTCCTGTTAAAAATGATTTATTTTCTGTGATTATTTCACAATCTTCTCCTGCCTGAAAGGCAGTTATCAGTTTTATTGCATCAGTTTTTGAAAGCTCAAATAAGTGCTCAAAGCTTTCATTGCTGCCGGTATTGCTGTAAGGAGATTTCCATACACTGTTCTCTATATTAGCATATTTTTTTGCTTTTTCCAAGTCCTTTGGACGCATCATTGCAGTAAATTTGAAATTACGGCTGAAGGGTGCTGCAATGATTTCAAGCGGAGTAACTGCGATATGTTTGATTCCCTTAGGATCATAGCATATTTTCTGCACGGTTTTCAAATCCCTGAGTGCGGTTATTCCCTGAGAAACAGTTATATTTTTATGAATTGTTTTCGGAACAACATAGTTCAGCAGCTTAGCAATTTCAGTGATTACTGCATTATTGCTGCTGACGGTTTCCGACGTTTTGAATTTTTGCGGTTCTGCAATATTCATTCTTTTATTTAAAAGATATGAGTCCATTGAAAATTCAATGATATTATGCGCAGTGTGCGGATTTGTCCATCTGTGCCTATCAGTGATTTTATTTTGATATGAATAGACATATGGATGACAGATTCTGTCCAGTGAATAGTGCAGAATAAAGCCGTATACATATGATTTTGCAATGTCAGGCTTGTCTGATGTTTTGCAGTATTCACGCATATTTTCAAACAGAACAGACGGCTTTGCACGATGTATCATAGAGCCGTATTTACGCAGCGGTCTGCCCGGCATAAATGGAAAAACTCTGTGAAAAAAGAAAATATCAGGTCCTTGAGCACCGAAGAACACCGCATCATCATTCATCTCAAAATCTGCGATGCTTTTCATCTGCGGCAGTATTTCATATGCAAATATATAATGTGTAGAAAAAGAAGGCATTATATCAATCCTTTAAAATCATCAGGGAAATCACTGTCGATTATCATCGGCTTTTCCGTAACAGGGTGTGCGAAATAAATGGTTTTGCAGTGAAGTGCTTGCCGTTTTATTTTTTCACAATTTCCGCCATAAAGGCTGTCACCTAAAAGCGGATGCCCGGTATGTGAAAAGTGTACACGTATTTGATGTGTTCTTCCGGTTTCAAGGTTAATTTTCAGCAGGGTGTTTTCACCATTGCTTTTTATGGCCTGCCAGTGTGTAACTGCCTTTTCACCGTCACTGAATACACCGCGTTCGATGATGCTGTCACTCACTCTTCTGATAGGCAAATCAATTGTGCCGTTGTCGGTCAATACGCCCTTGCAAATGGCATAGTAATCCTTTTTTATTCTGCCTGCCAGCTTGCTTGCAGCAAGCTCGTTTTTTGCAATCAGCACAAGTCCGCTGGTATCCCTGTCCAGTCTGTAAACTGCACGGAAAGCCGTATCACTTTCCATATAACAGGCAGCCGCATTTGCAAGAGTGTCACCCTGATGATTTCGACTTTCGTGTACAGGCATCATAAATGGTTTGTTGAGTACCAGAATATCCTCATCATCATATACCATTTGTACATTACTATTTTCAAGCGGCTTTGGCATATGCCCTTTGTTCTGAATGGATATAACAAGCCTGTCACCTGTGCTCAGTCGGTCAATTGTTCTGGCAAAGTTTCCGTTAACGGTTATACCGTTTTCAGTCTGCTTGAGCTTAGTCAGCAGGGAAGAGGATACACCGAAATCGCGCAGAAATTCTTTTACCTGTCTGTTATTATCTTTTTCTTTAATTATAAATTCAATACATCTCATAAGCGAAAAATAGCAGCTTCAAATTGAAGCTGCTATAAATACTTTAATCGGCTGATTAATCAACCTTTACAATCCAACCCATATCGTCTGCAATTCTGCCAAACTGCATGCCGGTAAGCGTATCATAAAGCTTCTGTGTAAGCTCGCCTGTCTTGAAATCATTGATTTCAATGGTATCACCCTCATATGTAAGACCGCCTACAGGGCTGATAACAGCTGCTGTACCTGTGCCGAATACCTCTTCAAGTTTACCATTCTTAGCTGCTTCCATAATGAAATCAATTGTGAATCTTGTTTCATTTACCTTATAGCCCCATGATTTGAGAAGTTCGATACAGCTCATTCTTGTAATACCCGGAAGAACGGTACCAACTGTAGGTGCAGTGTAAATCTCACCATCAACCTTGAACATAATGTTCATTGAGCCAACCTCTTCAACATACTTTCTTTCAACACCGTCAAGCCATAATACCTGAGAATAGCCAAGCTTATGACCTTTTTCGGATGCGATAATGGATGCTGCGTAGTTGCCGCCGCATTTGATGTAACCTGTTCCGCCCGGAGTAGCACGTACATACTCATCCTCAACATAAATCTTAACAGGGTTCATACCTTCTTCGTAATAAGCACCTGATGGTGAGCAGATAATGATAAACTTGTACTCATCAGCAGCCTTAACACCGAGAACAGGCTCAGTTGCGATTGTGAAAGGACGGATGTAAAGGCTTGTCTCAGGTTCTGAAGGAACCCAGTCCTTTTCAACACTTACAAGTGCCTTGACAGCATCAACAAAGTCCTCAACAGGAATTTCAGGAATACAGAGTCTGTTATGCGTTGACTGCATTCTTTCAGCATTTTTGTCAGGTCTGAAGAGCTGAACATCACCTTCAGGCGTTCTGTATGCTTTTAAGCCCTCAAAGCATTCCTGAGCATAGTGGAATACGAGAGCAGACGGGTCAAGAGTGAGCGGCTGATAAGGTACGATTCTTGCATCGTGCCAGCCTTCACCTGTCTTGTAATCCATAATAAACATATGGTCAGTGAAAATGTGACCAAACCCCAGCTTGCCCTGTGGCTTTTCCTTTGGTGTTTTTGTGAGTTCATACTTGATTTCCATTTTTATATTACCTCTTTTAAAATGAATTTGCTTATTAAAAATTATATGAAACTATGATTCCGCCGTCAGATGCGTAAAGTGAATTAAGACCTGATGCCCTGAGTATTTCCACATTACCGAATGTCGCCTTTTCTGCAATTTTGGATGCAACAAATTTCGCTCTTTCTTCGCAGCATACGTGAGTGATAATAAGTTTTTTCTCACTTAAATCTGTGTCCTTAACCTCGTCTGCAATCAGTTTTGTCATTTTTATCAAAGCTCTGTTGATGGTTAAATCCTTTCCTAAAGGAGAAATATTGCCATCTTTTGCTCTGCACACAAGCTTAAGATTTATTTTTTCAAGAAGACCTGCAGCAAGAGCAAACAGTCTTCCGTTTTGCTTTAATGCATTAAGGCTGTCAAGGCAGAAATATAATCTTGTATGATTTACGATATAATCATTAATATAAGTTACAATTTCATCAAACGCCTTGCCTTCGTCAGCAAGTTTTTTTATTTCTTGAGCAACGATTGTTTCAAGACCTGATGTTGCAAGAGAGTTGAAAACATATATTTGCTTATCGTTGTTATATTCCTCTTCATAAAGCATTTTTCCCTGAAGAGCGCTGTTGTAGGTACCGCTTAATTTATCTGTTATTGTGAGTGCGAATACGGCATCATATTCTCCCTCATATGCTTTTTTGAAAGCATCAGGAGCGGGACAGGCACTCTTGGCTATTCCGTTGTTAGCCTTGATTCTTGCAATGAAATCATCCTGATCAAAATTTTCATCATCAAAAATATGATAATCTGCTACTTCAAGCGAAAGCGGAACAACCTTTAAGTTATCCCATTTTCTCATCTCAGGTGTCAGGTCACAGCAGCTGTCCACAACGATTTTATAACGCATATATCTATTACCTTTCAGCTTGATTATATATAAACTGT
>UQVI01000028.1 GCA_900544515.1 uncultured Oscillospiraceae bacterium
CGAGATTCGCCTTAGTCTCGTGGGCTCGGAGATGTGTATAAGAGACAGAAGTATGAGCACGTGATTCCCCAGCTTGTTGCCATTGAGGAAAGCAAGGAGATTGAGGGACTGCTCATTATTCTTAACACTGTGGGCGGAGATGTGGAAGCAGGTCTTGCAATCGCAGAGCTCTTGTCAACTATGAAAACGCCCACAGCATCGCTGGTGCTCGGCGGAGGGCATTCAATCGGCGTGCCGCTTGCGGTAAGCTGTCAGAAAAGCTTTATTGTGCCAAGTGCCACAATGACGGTTCATCCTGTCAGGATGAACGGACTGGTGCTGGGTGTTCCTCAGACTCTTTCCTATTTTGAGAAGATGCAGGACAGAATTGTTAATTTTGTTGCCAATAATTCCAAAATAAGCGACGAGGATTTCCGCAAGCTGATGCTGAAAACAGGTGAGCTTGTTATGGATGTCGGCACAGTTCTTGACGGTGAGGGTGCTGTTCAGTCAGGTCTCATTGATGAAATGGGCGGACTCAGTGACGCACTCGATTTTCTCAATAAAACCATTGAGGAGGGCGAAAATTGATTTATTCAATTGTATCGGAAAATGATATATTTTTTACGCCTGCCTCAGCTATAAACAGTATTCGTTCCAGTAACCCGTATGACTATATCCGCTCGGGCTACTATCTTGATAACGCTTCTCTTTACGGAGGTAAAAATAATGTGGATTTTAACTGCAATTTTTCAGGCAATAGGACAGGCTCTCACATGGGTGCTGCCGATATCTGAAAGCGGACACAGTGCAATATTTCATAACTTTTCAGGAAGATTTTCCGGCGCCTGCTCACAGCTGACAGGCGTTATACATATTGGTATTGCAATCGGAATTATTGCCGCTTTTTACAAGCTGTTTCTTCATCTTGGAAAGAACTTTTTCACAGCATGGAATGATTTGTTCCATAAACGGCTTAATATAAAAAAATCATCACCGCAAAGGAAATTTATGTATATGACCATTCTTTCCTTTGTGCCGATGCTTTTTTATCTTATTCCCGCAGGGAAATATGGCAATGTTTATCAGGTGTTCCACAGGACATCCTATGATAATACGCTTCTCAGTGAGGGCATCTGTATAGCGCTTACAGGTGTGCTGTTGATTGTTACGGAGAGTATGCTTGATAAGAAAAATAAATCCCTTCCACCGGTTTTACAGGCATTGATTATCGGTGTTATTGCCTTTCTTGCCATACCGTCGGCAGGCTGCTCACTTATTGCAGGCGTATTCTGTGTTGCATTTTTACTCGGTATGAGCGATAAATATGCCATAAGGTATTCTATGGTGCTTTCATCCATGGTGCTGCTTGTAATGGGTGTTATTGAGATTTGCATCGGTGTAACTAAAATTAATATAATTTCAGCTATTATAGGAGTTGTTATTTCTGCTGTGGTTTCCTTCTTTGCAGTTAAGCTCCTTTTGTATGTTATTAAGAACAAGTCACTTAAATTCTTTGCATGGTATGATATTGCACTTGGATTTATCTGCTTTATTATAGGTATCTTTGAAATTGTGATAAAATGAGGTAAATGATGGCGAATAAAAAAACACAGACTAAGTCAAAACAAAATAAGCCTGCAAAAAAGACGGCTGCACCAAAACAGGCTCAGGTGCAGGTGAATCAGAAGCAGGAGGACGCAATGCGTATTGCAGGCATTGCCGTCTTTGCATTTTCAGTTATCTTTTTCTGTATTGCTGTAATCAGCGGTGCAGGTGTGTGGAATGTATTACATAATGTTTATGTGGGGATTTTCGGCGTGTTTGCCGCTTGTGTATTTCCGCTTATTTCCATAGTTGTAATGCTGTTTTATTCCTTTAATAAGTCCAATCCGTCAAGGCTGATTGCAAAGTCTATTGAAACAATCATTATGGTGCTGCTGATTGCAGCCTTTGTTCACGTTGTGAGCCATAGCACAGGAGAGGTGTTCAAGGACGTTATTATTGAAAGCTATCATGCAGCACCTTCTACCTTTAATGGCGGTTTTATCGGTGCGGTTCTCGGCTGGCTGCTGCTTTCAATGGGTAAGGCTCCTGCCATTGTCGTTTCCATTGTGTTGTTTCTTGTTGATTTTATGCTTCTTACAGGTATTACGGTAATACAGTTTTTCTCAGGTGCTGCAAAGCCTGCAACCGAAACCTATAAAAAGGTTGCACCTGTGATTTCAGAGCATATTGAAAAAAGACGAATGAATAAGAATAGTATTGATGTACCTCTTGATGAGCTCCCTCCGTCGGAGGAGGAAAAGCCTAAGGGCAGAAAAAAATCGAAAAAAGAGGTATTTGACCCTGAAGAGGAGGAAACCTCTGTATCAAAGGATATTATTGATGAAATCAATGAAACAACCGAGCGTAACAGACGTGAACGTGAAAAGAAAAATCCTCCTAAGAAAGCAAAATCCATTGATGAAATTGTAAAGGATGCATCTGAGGAAAAGAAGGCTGAGGACAAGCCTGCTGAATTCAAGGTGTCAAAGGAGGCAATGGAATCCTCTGTCAATGATTACAAGCTGCCTACAGTTGATTTGCTTAAAGTGAGTGTTAAAAAATCAACGAAGGATATCAGCGGTGAGCTTAAGGAAAATGCACAGATGCTGATTGAAACGCTCCATTCCTTTAATGTGGATGCAACGATTACAGATATTTCACGCGGTCCGACCGTAACACGATATGAGCTTAAGCCTGCAGCAGGTATACGTATATCAAAAATTACAAACCTTGCAGATGATATTGCATTGAATCTTGCTGCAACCCATGTTCGTATTGAAGCTCCTATTCCGGGTAAAGCTGCTGTGGGTATCGAAGTACCTAACACTATAAAAAATTCAGTATCTATGCGTGAGCTTATTGATACACCTGAATTTTATGAGCAGAATTCAAAGCTCTCTGCAGGTCTTGGCAAGGATATTGCAGGTAAATGTGTTTACTGCGATATTTCAAAGATGCCTCATCTCCTTGTTGCAGGTACAACAGGCTCAGGTAAATCTGTATGTATGAACTCCATTATTACATCCATTCTTTATCGTGCAAAGCCTGATGAGGTCAAATTCCTTATGATTGACCCAAAGCAGGTTGAATTTTCAAAGTATGCAGGTATTCCGCATCTTCTTGTACCTGTTGTAACCGATCCGAGAAAGGCAGCAGGTGCACTTGGCTGGGCCGTTTCTGAAATGCTGCAGCGTTATCAGCGATTGTCACAGATTGGTGTGCGTGATATTGAGGGATATAATAAATACGTTAAAAAGCATGAGGATATGGAGCTTATGCCGAAAATCTGTATTTTCATTGACGAGTTTGCAGATTTGATGATGGCTGCTCCGAAAGAAGTCGAGGATTCTGTGTGCCGTCTTGCACAGATGGCGCGTGCCGTAGGTATGCACCTTGTTATTGCAACGCAGCGTCCGTCAGTAGACGTTATCACAGGTCTGATTAAGGCGAATATTTCATCACGTATTGCACTTACAGTTTCATCACAGATTGACTCAAGAACGATCCTTGACGCAGCAGGTGCGGAAAAGCTTCTCGGTCACGGTGATATGCTTTATTCACCTATAGGTGCATCAAAGCCGATTCGTGTTCAGGGCTGTTTTATTTCCGACGATGAGGTTGAGGAGCTTTGTGACTTTGTCAAAAATCAGGGTGAAAGCCAGTACGATGAAAGCATTGCCAAAGAGATTGAGGCAAAGGCAGTTCAGGATAAAAAATCATCACCCTTTGAGGATGACGGCGATGCTGAACAGCTGGATGTTCTTTTTGATAAAGCAGTTGATGTTGTGCTTGAAACAGGTACAGCCTCCACATCCTTCCTTCAGCGTAAGCTGTCTGTCGGTTATGCACGAGGTGCAAAGATAATTGACCAGCTGCAGGAAAAGGGAATTATAGGTCCTGCCAACGGCTCAAAGCCGAGAGAGATACTGATTACACGTCAGCAGTGGCTTGAGATGCAGGCATATTCAGCAAACGGTGAATTCACCGCAGACAATACAGAGCAGATGTCCTTCGATGAAGCACCGCCTGTCAATGAAGAGGCTGATACCCCATCATTTGAAATCGTTGAGAAATATTCAGATGATGAATAATTGGTAAAATATATGAAGCATACTACTGAAAGACAGCATTATATTGATAATTTAAGATTTTTTTGCACTGCAATGCTGATTCCTTATCACGCAGCAATGGCTTGGAATTGCTGGGGAGAGGGGAATTATATAATTCTTGGAAGCAGCAAAATTTTCAGTTCATTTATTGTTGCTGTATCCCCCTGGTATATGACCTTGCTTTTTGTACTTGCCGGAATGAGTGCAAAGTACTCTGTTCAAAAACGGACTGTTAAGCAGTTTATAAAAGAACGGGTATACAGACTTTTTATACCATTTGTCACAGCAACTGTTACAGTAGTGCCTGTTCTTACTTTTATTGCAGATAAGACAAATTGCGGATATTCCGGTGGATTTATGAATCACTATTCTGTATTCTTTACTAAAATTACAGACATTACAGGATATGATGGAGGTTTTAGTATAGGGCATTTATGGTTTGTGCTTTGTCTGTTTATAATCAGTTTGTTGAGTCTTATAATGATTCCGATTGTTAATAAGTGTTTTTCAAAGCGTATTTTTGAAAAAGTCAGTGTGTTAGCGGTAATTCTTTTATTTATACTATCTATGCTGACAACACCGCTTAAGCTGGCGGGGAAGAGTATTGTTTCTTATCTGTTATTTTATTTATTAGGATATTGTATTTTGTCTGAAGAGAAGATAATGGAAAAATTAGTGAAGTATAAATACATTTATTTATCAGTATGGCTGATTTCTTCATTTTTGAATGTGTATTTATTCTTATGGTCGAATGTAAACATGGATACCCTTAACACTATGTTTATGTATTTGTCAGGTTGTTTCGGAATACTTACATTTTTATCATTTGGAAAAGATATGCTCAATCATACTGATAAAATAATGAGTAAGTTATCAGCTGATTCTTTTTTTGTATATATATTTCATTTTATATATGTTGTTGTTTTTGAGTATGTTTTTTCATCTGTTATCAATAATGATTCGGTGATATTTATATTGACAGTGTTGTGTTCTTTTGTATTAACACTTCTCACTTGCGAAATTGTAAAAGTTATTCCTATTATTCATTCTTTGTTCGGAATGAAAAAAATAAAGGAATGTCAGTTTAATTACGAGGATGATAATGAACGGATTTTTACCTATTAATAAAAAAGAAATGCTCGACAGGGGTTGGGACAGTGTGGACTTTGTCTATGTCACAGGTGACAGCTATGTTGACCATCCCTCCTTTGGAGCAGCGATTATAACACGAGTCCTTGAAAGCAAAGGATTTAAAGTAGCCGTACTTAGCCAGCCTGACTGGAGAAGCACGGCTGACTTTGTTCAGTTCGGCAAGCCGCGTCTCGGCTTTTTCGTAACAAGCGGTAATATTGATTCAATGGTTGCACATTACACTGCTGCCAAAAGAATTCGTCACGATGATGCCTATACTGCAGGCGGTGCGGCAGGCAAAAGACCTGATAGAGCAGTTATTGTATATTCAAAGATTATCAAGGCGCTCTATCCGGATTCACCGCTTATTATCGGAGGTCTTGAAGCATCTCTGAGACGTTTTGCGCATTATGATTACTGGGATGATAAAATCAGACCGAGTATTCTGATTGATTCAGGTGCGGATTTGCTTTCCTTCGGTATGGGAGAGAATCAAACGATTGAGATTGCTCAGCGACTTGATAACGGTGAAAGTATTCAGAATATGAGGGATATTCTCGGTACCTGTTATGCTTGTCCCACCACTGAAACACCCTATGTCGGTGTGGAGTGTCCGTCCTATGAAAACGTACTGAACAGTAAAAAGGAATATGCAAAATCCTGCCGTATTCAGCAGGACGAACAGGATCATATTCGCGGACGTGTGATTAAGCAGAAGCACGGCAAAATGATGATTGTACAGAATCAGCCTATGCCGCCTTTAACGCAGAAGGAGCTGGACTGGGTTTATTCTCTGCCGTATATGAGAGCTTATCATCCGTCCTATGAAAAGCTTGGCGGTGTTCCCGGCATACGTGAGGTTGAGTTTTCCATAACGCATAATCGCGGCTGCTTCGGTGCCTGTAATTTCTGTTCAATCGCTTTTCATCAGGGCAGATATGTTACCTCTCGCTCAAAGAAGAGTATTATGATTGAGGCGGAAAAGCTGACACATATGCCGAATTTCAAGGGATATATTCACGATGTGGGCGGCCCTACCGCCAATTTCAGAAAACCATCCTGCGAATATCAGGAGGAGCACGGACTCTGCAAGGGTAAAAAATGTCTTGCACCTAAGCCCTGCGGTAATCTTTCCGTTGATCACAGCGAGTATTTGGATATACTCCGTAGTGTAAGAAATATCAGCGGTGTAAAAAAGGTATTTATCAGAAGTGGTATCCGATACGATTATCTGCTAAAAGATAAGGACGATACCTTTTTCAGAGAGCTTGTTGAAAATCATGTTTCAGGTCAGCTTAAGGTTGCACCTGAGCACTGTTCGGCATCCGTCCTTGACAAAATGGGAAAGCCTCATATTGAGGCGTATATTGATTTCTCACGCAGATATTTTCAGTACACAGGGGAGGTCAATAAGGAGCAGTATCTTGTGCCGTATCTTATGTCGTCACATCCCGGTTCAACCATTGAAGATGCAATAGAGCTGGCTCTTTTCCTTAAGAAAAATCATATAAGACCTGAGCAGGTTCAGGATTTTTATCCGACTCCGGGTACAATTTCCACTTGTATGTTCTATACTGAGCTTGACCCATATACGATGGAAAAGGTTTACGTTGCCAAGTCTGAGCACGACAAGGCAATGCAGAGAGCACTTCTCCAGTATTTTAATCCTAAAAATCAGCATCTTGTTGAGGAGGCACTCAAGCGTGCAAAGCGTTATGATCTTATCGGCTACGATAGTAAATGCTTGATCAGACCGAGCGGTAATTCTCAGCAGAGGAAAAATCAAAACCACTTTAAGCCGTATAAGAAAAACAGTAAGGGTAAGACGAGAAGAAAATGAGCAGAGGAAAAAGACAAAGTATAATTGTAATCGGCTTCGGACTGATTATTCTTTCCGCAGTAATATTGTATTATGCGCTTTCTATGCCTAAAATTTCTGTTTTGCAGGCATCTTCCATACATATCTGCTCTGAAGATATATCGGAAAATTTATCCTCTGCAGGTAACGCGTCACCGCAAAAGGAAACGTCACAGAGCAGTACGGAGAATGACACAAGCATCGCGGTAAATTATCCGCTGAATCTGAACAGCTGTACAGCAGAAGAACTTATGTCGATAAGCGGTATCGGTGAGGTTAAGGCGAATCATATTATTGAGTATCGCGAGTATCTCGGCGGTTATACAAGTGTGGAACAGATAAAAAATATAAAGGGAATAGGGGACGGCGTTTACGAAAAGGTTTCCCCTTATTTAACAGTATGAATATTTTAAAGTCGGCTCTTTATACTTTTTCCAAATCCTTGTTTCCCAAACGCTGTGAGCTCTGCGGTGAGGTTATTGAGCTGAATCAGAGTCTGTGTTCACAGTGTAAAAATCCGCCTGTTATCAAACCACCGATATGTGAATATTGCGGTGTTGAAAAGTCAGAGTGCCGCTGCAAAAAGCATAAAAACGAGTATAAGCAGATCGTTGCTCCTTATTATTATAAGGATTCTATGGTAACGGCAATACACAGATTTAAAAATAATAATATGCCTTTTCTTGTAAACAGATTAGGCAGTGATATGTATCGTTGTATCAGTGAAAATTATTCTGATATTCTATTTGATGTGGTTACTTATGTTCCTCTTCGTGATTTTCACGAAAGGGTGAGGGGCTTTAATCAGTCCGAGCTTCTGGCTGAAAGCATAGCAGAAAAGATGAATTTGCCTGTCCTTCCTATGCTGAAAAAGATTCGCTATACAGGTGTTCAGCACAAAAAATCTGCTAAAGAGAGAATTGCCGATACCTTTGGTTCATATGATGTTTTAGATGAATATAAAAATAAGCTGGATGGTATGAATATACTTCTGATTGATGATGTCAAAACGACAGGTGCGACTCTCAATGAATGTGCAAAAATGCTTAAAATATATGGCGCCAAGCGTGTTTACTGTGCCGCAGCAGCAATCACAAATCATAAACGGCAGTAGCTGTTGCTCCTGCCGCCGCCATTGGTTAGGTAATGAGAATAAGCAGGGCTATGCTGTTCTAATTACCTGTTTATTAAAATTGTGCAATGAATATACCATTGCATACACTGGTTATAACAACCTGATTCATACTATGAAAATAAATTGAAAATGATAAAAAACTATTGAAATATTATTAAAATAATGATAATATACTAAAGTCGATATGCGGGTATGGTGGAATTGGCAGACACGCAAGATTTAGGATCTTGTGGGAGACCGTGCAGGTTCAAGTCCTGTTACCCGCACCATAAAAAATAATGCATTTGCATTTAATATAGAATCGGGGTGTAGCGCAGGTGGTAGCGCACCAGACTGGGGGTCTGGGGGCCGCAAGTTCAAGTCTTGTCACTCCGACCAAACGAGAACAATCCGAACATCATCTTTGATGATGTTCGGATTGTTTTTATAATTACTGCTTTGCATTTATTACTATTGAGTAGTATGCTTTTGAAGTGATTTTATATACTAAAATATAGAATAATGAGAAAGCTGCGAAGCAGGCGAGGGTGACTGATATAAGGAATTTAAGGTCTGTTATTGCAAACAGAATCAGCATTTTATATATCATCGGAAAAGCGAAACCGAGATGAACGGCGGACATTGCCAGCGGTAAAAAGAATACGGTGAGCATCTGTGAATTTATACTCTTTTGTATTTCCTTTTTATTCATTCCTACCTTCTGCATGATTTCAAATCGTGACTGGTCCTCATATCCCTCTGATATCTGTTTATAGTAAATAATCAGCACTGCTGCAAATATAAATACGATTCCGAGAAGTATACCGAGAAAGAACAGACTGCCGAATATATCATAAAAGCCTGCACGCTCATCTGCTCTGCTGTGGCAGCGTGCAGTGCCGAGATTATCATTATCATCAACAGCGGAATGTATATTTTCCGAAAGCTGATTGAAAATTGCAATCTGCTCGTTTTCCTCACATTCAAGATTATAGCCGTAATACTGATGGAAGGTGATGGCTCTGTCACCCTTAGCATCTGCAAGTTTTTCAATGGGCTTTATAAAATTGTCAATATCATTTACAACGATATATAGCGATGACATTACATTTGTTCCGTCAACATTATTCGTGATAAATTCAGGAAGAACCTTTTTAACTTTATAGGTATCCGTATTTTCAATTATAATTTTTGATTCTTTGAATTTCATCTTTTTACTTCTGTATATCATCACTTCATCGTCGGACATTGATTCATGACTATCTGTTAATTTATTATAATCTTCAATGCTGATAATAAAAGCGAGCTCACAGTCGGTATAATCATTGTGTGCATTTATTTTATTACCGTCCATTTTTACAGTGTATTGAACACAGAGATAATCGAGTATATTCTTCGGAGTCTGCTTCGCGTTTTCGGCTGCCTGAAGAGCAGCTTTTTTTGCGAGAGGCTGTGTGTTTTCAATTTTGTTCATTTCCTGAGATATGGTTTCTACCAGTATATCTCTGGGATAACTGTTGCTGATGCTGTTTTCAGCACCTGTGTATAAGCAGATGGTTGATGATAACATAACAAGCACCATAGTACAGAGAATGCATATGGATGCAAGTCCTGCTCCGTTTCGCTTCATACGGTAAATCATGGATGAGGTTGAAACAAAATGGTTTGTTTTGTAGTAATAGTTTTTATTCTTCTGCAGTGCTTTGCAGACTGAAACCGAGCCGGCAATGAAAAGCATATAGGTCGAAATAATTACCATAATTACTGCAACGAAGAAAAGCAGCAACGCATTCATTGGATCTTTGATGGTAACAGCTATATAGTATGCAAATCCGAGTATTGCAGCACCTAAAACGGCAAGAAGAATATTTGACTTAGGCGGCTTTTCACCTGCGTTTTCACTCCTGAGCAGTTCAATAGGCTCTGAAAGTCTGATCTGGCGAAGTGTGTTAAGCAGCAGCAAAAGAAAAATTGCGGCAAAAAGAATAACCGTGAATCCGATTGCATTCCATTCAATGGTGAAGGAATAGTCAGTATCAAGCCTTAAAATATTAACCATTACAAGTTCTGCAAATTTTGAAAAGAGAATGCCGAAAAATAAGCCGATTGCAAGGGATATAACGGCGATTGTTATGCTTTCGCATATCAGCACAAGTGCAAGATTCGGCTTCCCCATACCGAGTATATTGTAAAGGCCGAATTCCTTTTTTCTCCGTTTGATTAAAAAGGAATTGGTGTAAAACAAAAAGATGAGCGAAAATACACCGATGACAATACAACCTAAATTCAGTATCAGATAAATGAAATTTGCACCTGCCATATTTTCAACTGCTCTGCCTTTGGCAAGGAATGCCATAATATAAAACATCATAATCATTCCGGAGCAGGTGAGAATATACGGAGCATAAAGCTTCTTGTTTTTGCGGATAGAATTGATTGCAAGCTGGGGGTAAATACTCAGTTTCATCTGTTGTCACCGCCTGTTGCAAGTAGTGTGAGTGTATCGGATATTTTCTGATACAGCTGTTCATTTGTACAGTTACCGCGATAAATCTGGTGGAATACCTCACCGTCCTTGATGAATAATACTCTTGACGCGTGGCTTGCCGCCTTGACAGAATGTGTAACCATAAGAATGGTCTGTCCGTTTTCATTGATTTCGCTGAAAAGCCTTAGCAGCTCGTCTGTTGCCTTTGAGTCCAGTGCACCTGTCGGTTCGTCTGCCAATACTAACTTTGGATTTGTGATCAGTGCTCTTGCAACGGCGGCTCTCTGCTTTTGTCCGCCTGATACCTCGTACGGATATTTTTTCAATAAATCTGTTATTCCCAGCTGCTTTGCTATGGGCTCAATGCGTTCTTCCATTTCAGTATGATGCCTGCCTGCAAGGACTAAAGGCAAAAAGATATTATCCTTGAGTGAAAAAGTATCGAGCAGATTAAAATCCTGGAAAACGAAGCCGAGATTATCACGGCGGAAGGCTGCGATTTTTGACTCCTTGATGTCAGAAAGACTCTGACCGTCAAGATAAACATTGCCGTGTGTAGGCTTATCCAGCGCGGCCAGGATGTTCAGTAGTGTGGTTTTGCCGCTTCCTGATTCGCCCATAATTGCAACATACTCACCTGAATCCACGCCGAAGCTTACATTCTTCAGTGCCTCAACCTTGTTTCCGCCCAAGCGTGTTGTGTAAACCTTCTGAAGTGCATTAACCTCTAAGATTCTCATTTGTGTTCCTCCTTTTAGGCAATCGTATTTTCGTTGCCTTGCTGCAATTATTATAGCAAAAAGGGAAAATGCGCTGCCATAGAATCGGCTTACATTTCCCTTCGTCTTTCTTACACTTTTGTAAGTTTGTTTGTATTATAATGTATTTTTTATATGCTTCATATTTTTATTCAACCTCAAGTTTATTCTTTTCAAGGTTGATTTTTATTGTTGTGCCTTCATCTAAAACAGATTCAGCCATTATGGTATGTCCGAGATTATTGCATATTCGCTTGCAGAGATACAGTCCTATACCGCTTGCCCTTTTATCACTGCGTCCGTTATAGCCTGTATATCCTTTGTCAAATATTCTGGGAAGATCCTCTTGCGCAATTCCTATACCTGTGTCCTTTATGCATAGTGTTTTACCGTTTTCAAGGTACAGGGATATTGTGTCTGTGGTCGTATATTTCAGTGCATTGGAGAGCACCTGCTCTATTACAAAGGAAAGCCATTTTTCATCGGTCAGCACAGCAGTGTCTGTTATATTATAATCAAGCCTTATTTTCTTTCGTATAAACTGCGGTGCGAATTTTTTAACACAGTCTTTCATAATCAAGTCAAGGCTGTATTTCTGAATCACATAGTCGGTGTAATTGGAATCCAGACGCAAAAACATCAGTACCATTTCAACATATTGTTCAATGCGTGACAAATCCTCAGCTATACTGCGTGAGAGTTCACTGTCCTCATTCTGCAGCTTCAGGCTCATTGCGGCAATAGGTGTTTTTATCTGATGTGCCCATACAGTATAGTATTCAACCATTTCAGTGTATTGGATATTATGCTGTGTTGAACGCTTTTTCTGCTCCTCAAGCAGCAGGTCAATAATCTGCTGATAGTCTGCATCATCAATTGTTTTGATTTCAGGAAAGTATTCCATTAAATCACCTGAAAGACGCTTGTTGCTTTCAAGTAATTTATGCTTTTTGTATGCCTTTCTGCAGTCAAATATTATAAATACAATGCCAAGTGATATGCAAACGGCAGTGGGGTAGAGAACCACGCCTGCCGGCATCTTATAAAGCACTAAGGCTGATATGAATATCAAACAGAAAACAAGAAAAACAATGATTATTTTTAATCTGTCTTTTAAGTATTTGCCGAGAAATTTCATTAAACTGTCCTCTTATAATTATAAAATTGCATATCCCACTTTAATCTTAGTTGTTATAAAATCCGTAAGTCCTGCACCGTCAAGTTTCTTTCTGAGTCGGTTAACGTTAACGGTCAGTGTGTTTTCGTCAACAAAGCTGTCAGTTTCCCATAGCCTTTGCATCAGCTTTTCACGGCTGACGATTTTACCTTTATTTTCCATAAGTGTCAGAAGTATGCGGTATTCGTTTTTTGTCAGGTCAATTTTTTGCTCGCTGAAGGTTAAGGTGTTATCGCCTGTGTTGAGCATAGCACCGCGATGCTCTAAAATCGGCACAGACGGTGCAAAATCATAGGTGCGTCTGAGCATTGCCTGGATTTTTGCCATAAGAACACCCTGATCAAAGGGCTTGGCAATAAAATCATCAGCCCCCATATTCATTGCCATAACAATGTTCATATTGTCACCGGCAGATGATATAAATATGATAGGCACCTTTGACAGCTTGCGTATTTCACTGCACCAGTGATAACCATTGAAAAAAGGCAGAGAAATATCAAGCAAAACAAGATGCGGATTGTATTCGGTGAATTCAGTTATAACATCTCGGAAATTGCGTACATATTCAGCCTGTAAATCCCACATCTGAGCCTGCTTTTGAATTGCCTGTGCAATACCAATATCATCTTCTATAATTAAAATTCTGTACATATCATACTGTCCTTTGTATAAATTCAGATATCTGACATCGGCATTATTTTATCATAGCAATTTGCTTTTATCAATTAAGATAATGTAAATTTAACAAAAAATGAAATTTCATTTTTTGTTGTTCCTTTTCAGATATATGTAAAAGAAAGCTGCTGTTAAACAGCTTTCTCTGTGCTTATTAATCCAATTTTTTTACGGTAAGTGTTGCATTTACGCCGCTGCCAAGAGTTGCTCCTACTGCAAGAAGGGCAGAAAGTGCCATATCAATTACAGCTCCGGCTGTCTCTTATACACATCTCCGAGCCCACGAGACTAAGGCGAATCTCGT
>UQVI01000029.1 GCA_900544515.1 uncultured Oscillospiraceae bacterium
GCTCGGAGATGTGTATAAGAGACAGTAATAAAATTATAATGGGGGAGTTTGTGGTGAGTCCTATTTTAATGTTAACTGCGGATACAAGTGCGGTATTTACTGCAACAGTAGTAATTGCAGGTATCAGCATTGTAGTCGGTGTACTTTTATTACTTATTTTAGTATTTAATATTTTCGGAAAGATTGTTCCGATTATTGAACGCAAATCAAAGGCATCAGCTGAAAGAAAGGCTGCGAAAAAGGCTGCAAGAAAAGCAAGAAGGGCTGCTAAGAAGGCTGCGAAAAAAGGAGAAGCTGTTGAAGAAAGCAGTTTTGAAGCAGAGATTTCTGCTCCTATTTTAACACCTGCACCTGCTCCGATTGTTGAACAGGGTGTCAGCGGTGAGGTTGTTGCGGCGATTGCAGCAGCTGTTGCAGCAACCGAAGGCTCAGGCGCTGTTGTTCGTTCTATAAAAAAGAAAAAAGTCAGCGGAAGAAATCCGTGGTCAGCAGCCGCAACTGCTGATAATACACGGCCATTTTAAAGGAGGGATATTGAATTATGGAAATACTTCAGGGTGTTTGGGAAGTTATAGTTAACATTTTCTCAAATTCAGGCTATGCATATTTTTTTCAAGGTGATGGCTATAAGAATTTAATAATGTTAATCATTTCTTTTGTATTCCTTTGGCTCGGTATAAAGAAGGGCTTTGAGCCTTTGCTTATGATTCCGATTGCATTCGGTATGCTGCTTGCAAATATACCCGGTGCTAATTTAGCAGTTCAGTATCACGATTTAGAGGGATTCAGAGACTTGCTGGCGAGCAGAGGTGAGTTTGCAGGCTGTACACCGGGACTTATGGATTTTCTGTATTTCGGTGTTAAAGCGGGCATATATCCGCCGCTTATCTTTTTGGGTATCGGCGCTATGACAGATTTTACACCGCTTATTGCTAATCCGAAGAGCTTTATTCTCGGTGCTGCTGCTCAATTTGGTATTTTCTTCACATATATTGGTGCAATTTTATTAGGATTTGCTCCGAATGAAGCAGGCTCAATTGCAATCATCGGTGGTGCAGACGGACCGACAGCGATATTTGTAACGTCTCAGCTTGCACCTGGATTGCTCGGCACAATTGCGGTTGCGGCATACTCGTATATGGCACTTGTTCCGTTTATTCAGCCGCCTATTATGAAGGTGCTTACAACTAAAAAAGAGCGAGCAGTTGTAATGGGTAATCTTCGTCCTGTATCAAAGCTTGAGAAGATTTTGTTCCCGATTATGGTAACAGTAGTTGTATCTCTTCTTCTTCCGGATGCAGCATCACTGGTCGGTATGCTTATGCTTGGTAACCTTCTTAAGGAAAGCGGACGTACAGAGCGTATTGCTAAGGCTGCTCAGAATGAGCTTATGAACATTATCACCATTATGCTTGGTGTATCTGTAGGTGCAACCACATCAGCAGAGAGCTTCCTTAACCTGAAAACACTCGGTATTGTTCTTCTTGGTTTGATTGCATTCGCTCTTGGTACAGCCAGTGGTGTACTCTTTGGTAAGCTTATGTATATTTTCACAAAGGGTAAGGTTAACCCGCTTATCGGTTCAGCAGGTGTATCTGCCGTTCCTATGGCAGCACGTGTATCACAGAAGGTTGGTCAGGAAGAAAATCCATCAAACTTCCTTCTTATGCACGCTATGGGTCCAAATGTTTCCGGTGTAATCGGTTCAGCAGTTGCTGCCGGTGTACTCCTTACACTTTTAAAATAATATATATATTAAAATTGGGGTGGCAGTTTGTCACCCTAATTTAATCGGAGGATTATCAAATGCCACTTAATGAAATGCAGCAGAAAGCTGTGAATACAACGGACGGACCTCTCCTTATCCTTGCAGGAGCAGGTTCAGGTAAAACAACAGTTCTCGTAAACAGAGTTCAGCATATTATAGAAAGCGGTCTTGCCCAGTCCTGGCAGGTGCTTGCCATAACATTTACCAACAAGGCAGCCGGAGAGCTCAGGGAAAGACTTGTCAAAGCAATCGGTGAAGAGGCAGAAAGCATATGGGCGTATACCTTTCATAGCTGCTGCTCCCGTATTCTCCGCCGTTTTGGTGACAGACTCGGATATACAAACCATTTCACAATTTATGATACCGATGATTCGCGTCGTGTAATGAAACAATGCCAGAAGCATCTTGGCATTGAGGATAAATTTCTGAATCATAAATCTATCCTTAATGAAATCAGCAGAGCTAAGGACAGTCTTATTGACCCTGACGAATATAAGGCAACCTCGTCAAATGATTTCAGAAAGGGCAAAATTGCACAGTGCTATGAGATGTATCAGTCAGAACTGAAAAAGTCCGATGCAATGGACTTTGACGATATTATATTCAACACGGTTAAATTATTGCAGGAAAATGAGGATGTCCGCGAGCTTTATCAGTCACAGTTCAAGTATGTTATGGTTGATGAGTATCAGGATACAAACCACGCACAGTATGTGCTGACATCCCTTCTTGCAGATAAGTATAAAAATATCTGCGTTGTAGGTGATGATGATCAGAGTATATACCGTTTTCGTGGTGCGACGATTGAAAATATTCTTTCCTTTGAACAGCATTATAAGGGTGCAGTTGTAATCAGGCTTGAGGAAAACTACCGTTCAACACAGAATATTCTTGACGGTGCAAATGCCGTAATTGCAAATAACAAGAACCGTAAGGGGAAAACCCTGTTCACACGTATGGGCAGCGGTGATAAAATTGTGCTCAATACCGCAATGAACGAGTCCGATGAATCTGCATTCATTATTGACGAAATACTTAAAAATGTGAAAAACGGAAGAAAGTTATCTGATCACGCAATACTTTACCGTATGAATGCCCAGTCGCGTAATCTGGAAATTATGCTGACAAAGAGCGGTATATCTCACAGGATTATCGGAGGTCATCGTTTCTTTGACAGAAAGGAAATCAAGGATATTATTTCTTACTTTGCGGTAATCAATAATCCTGCAGATAATGTCCGACTTCAGAGAATTATCAATGTTCCGAAGCGTCAGATTGGTGACACAATGTTTGCCAATGTTATGGAGATTTCAACAGGCTTGGGTCTGTCTGCATTTGAGGTTTGCGAAAGAGCTGACGAATTCCAGAAAACCTCACGCAGTGCGTCAAAGCTGATCGGCTTTACACAGATGATAAAGCATTTTCAGAAATGCTATGAGGAAAAGATGCCTCTGAGTGACCTCCTTCAGGAGATACTTGAAACAACCAAATATCTTGATTATCTTAACGAAGATCCTGAAACATATGATGACAGAGTTAACAATATCAAGGAACTTTCGTCCATGTTTATTAAGTATCAGGAGGAAACGGAGGAGCCTGATCTTTCTGATTTCCTTGAGGATGTGGCTCTTATTACAGATATTGATTCTTACAACGAGGACGAGGATTCTGTTGTTCTGATGACACTCCATTCCGCTAAGGGACTGGAATTCCCTGTTGTATTCATACCCGGTATGGAGGAGGGAATCTTTCCCGGTAATCAGTCCATGTACAGTGAGGAAGAGCTTGAGGAGGAACGCCGTCTTGCTTATGTCGGCATTACACGTGCAAAGGAAAAGCTGTATCTTGTAAATGCGCAGCAGCGTATGCTCTATGGTACAACATCACGCAATATGCAGTCCCGTTTTATCCGTGAAATTCCTTTTGGTGTAACAGAAGATGTATCCACCAGAACCTATAAAGCACCTGCAGGCAAGATTCCGCAGCAGCGTACCACATCAAGTCAGAATGCCCATAAGTTCGGACAGGCAGGCAATACCGCCGCAAAGCCGACTGCTGATTACAAGGTTGGCGATACCGTAGTACATAAGAGCTTTGGAACAGGTACAATCCTTACTCTCCAGCCAATGGGAAATGATACGCTTATGGAGGTTGCATTTGATAAGGCAGGCACTAAGAAAATGATGGCGAATTTTGCCAGACTGGAAAAGATATAATCAGTTGAATATCTGAATCATATATAAAAAGCACGAAACATAGATTCATTCTGTGTTTCGTGCTTTTATGTTAATATGTTATACAGTTTTCAAATATTTTATATTCTATATCATTTATCAGATAGTCACCATTTACATCATATCCATAAATCGTGTCGGTGTTTTTCAGCTTTGCATAATCCTTTGCGTTAATAACGCCGTCTTTATGCCAGTCACAGGCTATTAATGGTATAGGTTCTTCGATTGTAACCGAACGATTATCTACGGCAAATTCAATGACTTTGTCAAAGCCGCTTGGGTGCGTGAGATAAGCCGTGTAGTTTCCGTTGTTAAGATTTATATTAAATTCGCCGTTTTTATCAGTGACAGCCACTAACTCGCCGTTGATTGTTATACTTACATTCGAAAGCGGATAATTATTTTTTGAAGTGAAATTTCTGTCCTCAGCAATGACTGCAGTACCCTTTACCGTATAGGGTGCCAATGATGGAATAATGGTATCAGGCAGTTTGGTGTCGCAATTTTTACAATAAGTATACGCTCTTCCTGTTTTTGATACAGTTGCGTCAAGATAAACCACTGTATATGTATCATGGGGAACTAAGTAATTACCTATTCTCTCATTGTATGAGTATGGACAATTTTTGCACCGGTACTTAATTTGTTTATACTCAGTACAGGTAGGATTTATTGTTTCAGTCCTATATTCATGTCCTGTACAGTAATCAAAAAGCGTATATACGCTATTACAGTCACGGCATAAGTAAGCTGTGTATCCGTTATGATAACAGTCCTTTTTTACATCTTTAATGATTTCTGTATTGGTATGACCGCATTCATTTGCGGACAGACTGTTTGCTAAGATGAAGGAGATATTGTTATCTGCAGCAAACCGATGCATATAACTGTTTTCTTTAACAGACAACGTCAAACTGTCACAGCCGTTAAAGGTGTTGGTACAAAAGCTTAAATCATTATCATTAATTTCCAATGATTCAAGGCTTGTACATCCGTAAAAAGCCTGATTGCAAATCTGCGTTAATGGTTTGCATTGCAGCTCCCTGAGAGCACTGCAGTTTTTAAATAAAGCCGTATTGGCAGTTGACAGATTGGGGATAGATACATTTTCAAGTTTGTCGCTGGCATAGAATGCAGCGTGCTTGCATTCGGTTACGCCGGGAGCAATAACTGTTTTTAAATTAGGACAATTGGCAAATGCATATGCTCCGATTCTCTTAACACTTTCAGGAAGAATAATGGTTTCCAATGTCGGATTCCCAGCAAAGCACATAGAACCGATTTCCTGTATTTCCACACCGTCAATTACACTTGGTATATCAATAATGGTCTTGTCTAATATAGAACAATATGATATGGAGTTATATGGATTATCAGCTGTTGCTTCAGATACCTGATAATCACTTTCGTTATTAAAACTTGGCGCGGACAGAATTGTTAATTTACTTTTGGATTTTTCGGGTTCATATGCACATGCACTGATTTGATGTGAGTTATCTAATAATATTTCGTCATTATATAATCTCTCACAAGTATAAGAAAAGGTTCGAAATGGAATATAAATATTATTATCAAGAAAGCTATAATATATAGTTGCATTTTGATTGCTGACAAGAGATATATTGCTGAAACCTGTCTGTTCATTTATTTTAATTGTATAGTCTAATTCACACTGTTCCA
Organism: uncultured Oscillospiraceae bacterium; assembly: GCA_900544515.1. Classification (GTDB taxonomy): domain Bacteria; phylum Bacillota; class Clostridia; order Oscillospirales; family Acutalibacteraceae; genus Eubacterium_R. Next base: position 5,683 of record UQVI01000029.1, read on the forward strand.
GTTCTGCATTAAGAAGATGTTTTACAGCTTTGTATGCATCAGCAACTAATCTTTGGGAATCAGTGCAGCTATCGTCATCAGTAGCATTACCGGTGAGTAATAATAGGTCTTCAATCTCCCTATATGTTAATTCTTGGTCTATTGTGATTAAAAGGGCACATATTGCTGAAACTACAGGAGCTGCTGCAGATGTTCCGCACCAGCCGTATACGATTTTATCTCCGTTGGTATCAAATGTTGTCAGTGAGAGTCCGGGAGCATATATATCAACTGTTTTTCCGTAATTTGTTATCATACTTAACTCATTAAATTTAGAGGTTGCCCCAACAGTGATGACGTTTTCCAATCCGGCCGGAGATATTTTTTTTAATGATATATCTGATGAATCATTTCCGGCTGCACAAACGACAATAACATTTTTTTCGTTTGCATAGTCGGCAATATCTTTATACAAATTTGTATTGATATGACTTGCAAAACTGCAGTTTAGTATTCTGCATCCTTCGGCAATAGCCAAAAGCATTTGAGAATAAGTGTCCGAGTAAGTGCCTTTTCCATTTTCATTTAATACCTGATAGGAGCGGATACGAACATTATCAGGTGAGTTGAGTATAATGGTACCTGCAACCTTTGTTCCGTGACCTCTTCGATCATCTGTTCCATTCTCTTTCCAATCCGGAAAGGCAGTATGACCGCCGTCAAATCTGTTTTCAGTTATTGGGGTTATTGCAACGCCTGAATCCACTATACCAATTGTTATGTTTGTAAAATCAACATTTTCCTTAAGCATAAGTTTGACAGCATCATCAGTATTACAATTGACGGTGCTTATACAGTCTGCTTTAAAATCAATATTTTCTTTGGCTTCGCAAATTGAACTGCACATTCCGTCATATTCTGTATATTTAATATATTGCAGAGAATCATAATATTCATATGCTTTTTGCATAGCTTCTTTGCTGCTGTATTGAAGTATGTAAGTATGATCAGTACAAACAGCCTTGTCAATTGCACCCATTGTGTCTATATCTTTATCTGAACTTACAATGAGCCGGTTTGAAATATCATAATTTTTTGAGTTGAGCTCTTTTACATCATCAGCAAATTGTTTAGCTTCTTCATAGGTGATAACAGTATCCTTTTTGTATTCATAACAGGAAATAATACAACAGGATATTATCGTGGTAAAAGTTAAAAGTATTGCTAAACATTTTTTCATAATGATCACCCAAATTAAAATATATTATACTATTTTAAAAATATCATAATTATTTGGGTTTTTTTTGTTGATTTTTGTCGTAATATATAATTCTATAATTTTTTTCTCATCCAATAGTGAGGACAGTGTTCTTCATATTCCATTTCGCTGCAGACGGAGTATCCCTGCTTTTCGTAAAATTTTATAGCCTGTTCCTGTGCGTGAAGCTCGATAGATACTCCGTTATTTTCTCTGACAAGTGCTTCAGCCATATTCATAATTATTGAGCCCAGATGGTTTTTTCTGTATTCCTTAAGTACCGCAAGTCTGCCGAGAAGATATGTGTTTCTTTCATCGCTCCAGAAGAAACGGCAGGTAGCAACCGGCTTGTCCTCATCATATGCCACGAGGTGGACAGCGCTTTTATCTATTTCATCAAATTCATCACGAAATCCCTGTTCGTTAACAAATACAGTTTCTCTTATGTACATTGCATCGTCGCAAAGTCCGTTATATTGTTTTATTTCCATTATTCTTCTTTAATTCCTAAAATATCCGCAGAGTCGGATAAGTTTAGCGTTTCAACCTTTCTTAGATTCTTTTGTATAATATCATTTCGGTGATCGGCTTCATCAAGTGCTTTGCCGGCATCGTCAATTTTTTTGCGTGCCTTTGCAAGCAGGTCACCGAATTTTTCATACTGTGTCTTAGCTGCACCGAGTATTTTCCATACCTCGTTTGCTTTTTCGTTTATAGCTATTGTTCTGAAGCCCATAGCCAGTGAATTCAAAAGAGCAGTAATGGTTGAAGGACCTGCAATCATAATTCCTTCAGCCTGGAGCTTTTCTGCAACACCGGTACGTGATGCCGTAATTTCAGCATAAAGTCCTTCTGTTGCAAGATACATAATAGCAAATGGCGTGGTTTCAGGTGAGCTTATGTACTGTTTTATCAGCTTAGCTTCATCCTTGATACGCGTCTCAAGTGCTTTCTTCGCTTTTTCAAGTGCCTCAGTATCTCCGATTTCAGCAGCAGCGGATAGCCTTGCATAGTCCTCCATAGGAAATTTGGAGTCAATCGGCAAGTAGGTAAAGGTGCTGTTTTCGCTGTTCGGTATTTTTACTGCAAATTCAACTCTTCCGTTGTATTTCGGATTTGTCTGAATATTGGTTTCATACATATTCGGAATGGTCTGGTCAAGTATATTTCCAAGCTGTACCTCTGCCCAAGTGCCCCTTGCTTTAACATTTGTAAGCACACGGTTGAGTCCTTTGACGTTATCCGTTACACCGCTTGAAAGCTCCTTCATTTCGCCGAGACTTTTGTATACATTTGAAAGCTGTTCCGATACGGTTTTGAAGGATGCATTAAGCCTTTGATTCAGTGTTTCAGTCAGCTTTTCGTCAACAGTTTTTCGCATAAGCTCCAGTTTTTCCTCATTGCTTTTCTGCATAGAGATGATAGCCTCTCCTGTAAGACGTGTTTGCTTTTCTGCATTTTCGTTCAGTGTTTCAATGAGCCTGATCTGTTGTTCATAATTTTTTTCGGTTAAGGACTGCATTTGCTTTGACAGATATTTCATCTGTTCATAGCTGTTCTTTGCATTGATATCCAGCTTTTGATGAATCAGCTCTGATGCGTTGTCTGCCTTAGGCTTTTTTATTAAAAGAATGATAAGTAAAATAATGATAATTGCACACAGTGCAATGAGTATGTAAGATGTGAATTCCATAATAATTCCCATAGCCTTTCCGACTACAAATAGTTCATTAAAAATCACTGATACGCTTTGCTGTAGCCGGACAAGGCGTAAAATGGGAATTTAGCCATATCAAAATTATGCCGTAGGCAAATTTTGATGGCAATATAATTTGATATAGTGTGATTTTTCACACTATATCTCCTTTGCTTTCTATTTTATCATATATTTTTATTTATAACAATATTTAAAGACACTTTCAATTTCCTGATGTTTTAGTTGATTAAAATACTTTAATGTGCTAAAATATCCGAAGAGGTAACGACTATGGAAAATTTATGGACAAAAAATTTAAGAGATATTGATCCCTATGTTCCCGGTGAGCAGAGCAGTGAAAAGGATATCGTTAAAATAAATGCAAACGAAAATCCTTATCCGCCGTCACCGAAGGTATTTGAGGCAATTGAAAAATTTAACGCATCATCACTCAGATTCTATCCAAACGCCAATGCCACACCACTCAAACAGGCACTTGCAGATTACTATAATGTGGATATAAAAAATGTGTTTTTAGGCAATGGCTCCGATGATGTTATTGCGATTGCTTTTCAGGCCCTGTTCAACAGTGATTTGCCGATTGCTTATCCGGATTTGACTTATAGTTTTTATCCTGTATGGTGCTCACTTTTTAACATCCCTTATAAGAATTACCCTGTAGGTGATGATTTCAGAATTAATGTTGAGGATTATAAGGAAAAAAACGGCGGAGTGGTTATTCCGAATCCAAATGCCCCCACCTCCTTAGGTGAGGGAACAGCGTTTGTTGAAAAGCTGATGGAATATAATCAGGACAGTGTTGTGATTATTGATGAGGCTTATGTGGATTTCGGCGGAGTATCGTCAGTAGAACTGACAAAGAAATATGAAAATCTGCTTGTAACAGGTACATTTTCAAAATCACGTTCTCTTGCAGGACTGAGAATAGGCTTTGCTATTGGCAGTGAAAAACTGATTTCAGTTCTGGAGGCGGTCAAGAATTCATATAATTCTTATACGATAGATTCCGTATCCATTGCAGCAGGTGTAGCAAGTGTTTTTGATCATGAATATTTTACTGAAACCTGTAATAAGATTATAAAGACACGTACTCGTGTTACGGATGAGCTCAGGGCACTTGGATTTAAGGTGCTTGATTCACAGACGAATTTCCTTTTTGCAACTAAGGATGATTTGTCAATGAAGGATATGTTTGAATATCTTAAGACCAAAAAAGTATACATCCGTTATTTCTCTGTGCCGAGAATTGAAAATTATGTTCGTATATCCATTGGTACGGATGATGAAATGGATATCTTTCTTAAAGAAGTAAAGGAGTACTTAAAATGAATTCAGCAAAAAGAGCGGCAATGATATTTCTCGGCGCTATTAATATAATGACTCTGGCAGCAGGTGTTATAACGGAGCTTACAATGGCTCTCGGTAAGGATGTAACCTCAATCATTCCAATAACAGCCGAGTTGACAGTGAATCAGATTTTACTTCTGAATTTTTCTGTTGTCATTGCCATAATGATGCTTATAAGCATTGTTACAACATACCTTGCAACAGATGTTTCATATTCGCCTAAGGAAATCATATCAAACTGTGCAGGAATATTTATGGTCATACCTATACTCGTTTTTCTTGCAGCAGTATTCAATGCAATCAATGCATCGATAACAGCGGATAAGCTTTGGATTGTCCTCAGCGGAATTTTTTATATTGTTGTTAATATGGTGAATTTCGGTTGTATTCTGACTATAAAAGAGGATGCAGAGTAATCATTCATATAAAAATATATAACGGACGATACCTAGATGGTATCGTCCGTATTTTTGTGATAAAGTTTTATGAATTATAATTCGCTTACGTATTGATTGATTTTATCTGCAATAGGCTTTGCCTCTTCAGGCATTACAGGGAGGAAAGGACTTCTTGGCTGACCGCAGTCGATACCGAATCTCATGGATATAACCTGTTTTGCAGCCCCGTAAAGAGATTTGCAGGAAAGCAAATCAAAAATACATTCATTGATTTTAAACTGTAATGCTTTTGCTTCTTCAATCTTATTCTCATTAACAAGCTTATCAAGTGCCACAAAGAGCTCAGGCATACAGCCGTATGTTCCGCCGATTCCGGCATCAGCACCCATAAGCCTTCCACCTACAAACTGTTCATCTGATCCGTTGAAGATCATGAAATTATCACCGGCTGCCTGACGATATCTCTCCATAAGATATACAGGTTCAGCAGAGTTCTTTACACCTATGATTTTTTCATTTTTTGATAACTCTGCAAGCATATCCGGTGAAAGGTTAAAGCCTGTAAGCTGCGGAATGTTATAAATAATAAACGGAACATTTGTTGCCTCAACAATAGATTCCCAGTGAAGCTTTACACTTTCAGCAGGCAAATGGTAATATACACAAGGAACAGCACTGATTGCATCCGCACCGATACTTTCTGCATGCTTTGCAAGTTCTATACTTTCCTTAGTTGAAGCACAGCCAACATGGACGATTACGGTAAAATCATCACCGGCTGCATCTGCTACAGCCTTAGCAACCTGTTTTCTTTCCTCCATTGAAAGTAAAAAGCCTTCGCCTGTTGAACCGCATGCATATACACCCTTGACACCAAGTGATTTGTATACCTTTACAAGCTCTTTGATTTTACTTTCATCAATATTATCATTTTTATCATATATTGCATTCAGTGCACAAAAAACGCCGCGAAACTTATTTAAATCTGTCATAATAAAATCCTCCTGTATTTCATTGTAGCATAATATATTTTGTTATTCAATAGACATTATTAAATAAATATGTTATAATTTTTTCACTGAATAAATTGAGGTGGAATTATGACGAACAAAGAAATACTTGAACAGATTAAAGGCGGACTTATTGTTTCCTGTCAAGCACTTGAAACAGAACCATTATATGACAGTTATATTATGTCAAAAATGGCTTGGGCAGCATATCTTGGCGGTGCAGTCGGAATCAGAGCCAATACAGTTGTAGATATTAAAGCAATCAAGGAAAAGGTTAACCTTCCTGTAATAGGTATTATAAAACAGGTTTATGATGACAGTGATGTCTATATCACTCCTACGATGAAGGAGGTTGACGCTCTTGTTGCAATCGGCTGTGAAATTATTGCCGTTGACGCAACTGACAGACCCAGACCAAACGGCGTTACCTTTGAGGAGTTCTTTACTGAGGTAAGGGCAAAATATCCGGATCAACTTTTTATGGCAGACACAAGCTGCTTTGAAGAGGGAAAAAAGGCAGAGGAACTGGGTATGGATCTTATCGGCACAACAATGGCAGGCTATACGCCATATACAAAGGGTACACCTCTTCCTGATTTTAAATTGATGGAGAGATATGTCAAGGAACTGCATTCTCCTATTATTGCTGAGGGTGGCATCTGGGTTCCTGAACAGCTTAAGCAGGCCATTGATACCGGTGTTCACGCTGCTGTTGTAGGCACTGCGATTACACGTCCGATGGATATAACAAAGCATTTTATTGCAGCATTAAAATAAACAGAAAGGCTGATTGATGTATAGGTTACATCAATCAGCCTTTTTATATAGTCTCCAGTATTCCTTTTGATACAATTGCACCGTCAGCCACAGCTGTAACAATTTGTCTGCAGTTTTTACTTCTAATATCTCCGACAGCAAATACTTTATGAAGACTGGTACGGCAATATTCATCTGTTATGATATATCCCTGCGTGTCCAGTCTGACTTTTCCACGAACAAGCTCGTTCTGAGGATTTTGGCCGATTGAAACAAAGGCACCATCAACGGCAAGCTCACGTCCGCTGTTCAGAATTAGTGATTTCAGCCTTTTATCACCTTTGAATTCCTTTACCTCATCATTGAACAGCAGGTGTGTGTTCGGCATCCTGAAAAATTTATCCTGAAGTATTTTGGAACCTTTTAACTTGTCGCGACGGTGTATCAATGTAACACTGCTGCATATGGATGAAAGATAAATTGAATCCTCCAGAGCTGTGTCGCCGCCGCCGATTACAGCCACCTTTCTGTTTTTGAAAAAATTACCGTCGCACAGTGCGCAGTAGGATATGCCTTTTCCGTTTAGCTCTTTTTCTTTTTTTACTCCAAGAGTTTTGTGGACTGTTCCCATTGCAAGAACTATAATTCCTGTTTTGATGCTTTTAAAATTTTTTAATCGAACGGTCTGACTATCAATGGCTGAAACCTCGCCCTCTATAAAGTCAGTTCCAAGCCATTTGGCGTGCTTGTAAAATCTGTCGGCAAGTGCATCTCCCGTGATTGAAGGAAAGCCGAGATAGTTTTCAACACTTCCTGTAAGAAGAATCTGGCCGCCTGAAAAGCTCTGCTTTTCAATTATGGCAACGTTCATACCTGCTCTCCTGAGGTAGACAGCGGCAGACAATCCTGCAGGTCCTGCACCTATAATTACTACATCATAGTCCATTATAAATTCAGATTCTCCAGTATTTCGTTTTTATTGATAAAGCCGATTGTCCTGTTGATTTCCCTGCCGTTTTTTACGTACATAAGCGTAGGTACAGCCATAACTCCGTATTCGTCTGCAAGCTGTGAATTCTCATTTACATTAAGCTTGCAGATTTTTAATTTGTCCTTGTACGATTTACCGAGATCGTCCAAAACAGGGGAGAGCATCTTGCAGGGCATACAGGTGTCGGAGTAGAAATCCAGAACAACCGGAATATCCGACTCAAACACTTCCTGCCTGATATTTTTATCATTTATATTCATACAAACACCTCATCTTTTTTGTTAGTATTTGTATGGTTGGATATTTTATGCAGAAAATAAATATATTGTAATTTATGAATGT
>UQVI01000030.1 GCA_900544515.1 uncultured Oscillospiraceae bacterium
AAATGAAATATATTTCATATAAATTCATCCTTTATTCAAAATAGAACATATCCTCAAATCTAACATCAAGTGCAATACACAGGATTAATGCTAATTTAGCGGTCGGGCTATACTGACCTGTCTCAATAGAACTAATCGTATTACGTGAAACACCGACCATATATGCCAGCTGTGCCTGAGAAAGATTACGGCTTGTTCTGATTTCCTTTAATCTGTTATGAAGTATTAATTTATCGTTCATATCAGCCTACCAGTTTCATAATATAATTTACAACGTCAATCACAGTTGCAGCAGACCATATCAATCCGCTAATAATAAAGGATTTATCTTTCAATTTGATACCCTTATAAAGATTTAAGGCAGCGTTTACGACTGTTATTATAACAATATATCCAGGACTGCATTCTCCGTACACAAAATACTCAACCGCCATTAAAATTACACATATAGCTACAACTGTAAGCATACCTACTCGCATTGAAGTTTTATTTACCTCAGACTGATATTCGTCCTGTTTTTTATTTTCACTTCTGCTCTTCTCTAAAATTTCATTCTTATCCATAATAACGTGCTCCAAAATATATTATATATCAAAATAAAAAATCTGAAATTACCATATTCCCTGAACAGAATTGTAAATACATACAAAACAAAACACGGCTTCAACAATTACTAAAATGATATCAACTGCTCTTTTAAATTTGAAAGCACAGTATAAACTGCGAAACAGATTCATAAATCCCATTACAATCAAATAGCTTGCATCCTTTTTAATAAAACAAAACAGGGCAAGTAAAATACAGGCAGCTATTAAAGAAAATCTATATCCTTTAAGATTGATATCCTTCTGCCACTCATCGCCACTGCGATTTTCTCTTTTGCTTCTTTCAAGAACTTCATCCCGATTCATAGTAACAACTCCCTTGCCAAGTTTACTTTGCATTTTCATTATAGCATTGCCAAGTTAACTTGTCAACAGCAAATATAAAAAAGAGCAAGTCAAAAAGACTTGCTCTAATGATTGAATGGTTATAGATTACTCGTTGATAGCTGTAACAACGCCTGAACCTACTGTTCTACCACCCTCACGGATAGCGAAACGAAGACCCTCTTCAATAGCGATTGGAGTGATGAGCTCAACGTTCATTACTACGTTATCGCCAGGCATACACATCTCTGTGCCCTCTGGAAGAGTGATAACACCTGTTACGTCAGTTGTTCTGAAATAGAACTGTGGACGATAGTTGTTGAAGAAAGGAGTATGACGGCCACCCTCGTCCTTAGAAAGAACGTAAACCTGGCCTGAGAATTTTGTGTGTGGCTTGATTGAACCAGGAGCTGCAAGAACCTGACCTCTTTCGATATCAGATCTCTGAACACCACGAAGAAGACAACCGATGTTGTCACCAGCCTCAGCATAGTCAAGAATCTTACGGAACATCTCAATACCAGTACATACTGTTGAGCTTGTTTCCTCGTGAAGACCAACCATCTCAACTGTGTCGTTAGTCTTAAGCTGACCACGCTCTACTCTACCTGTAGCAACTGTACCACGACCGGTGATTGTGAATACGTCCTCAACAGGCATAAGGAAAGGAAGGTCTGACTTACGGTCAGGAGTTGGGATATAGCTGTCAACAGCGTCCATGAGTTCCTGAATGCAAGCACAAGCAGGATCATCATTTGATGGAGCCTCGAGAGCCTTAAGAGCAGAACCCTTAATGATTGGGCACTCATCATCAAACTCATACTCAGCAAGAGTCTCACGGATTTCCATTTCTACGAGCTCAAGAAGCTCCTCATCGTCAACCTGATCAGTCTTGTTCATGAATACAATGATTGCTGGAACGCCTACCTGACGAGCAAGGAGAAGGTGCTCCTTAGTCTGAGCCATAGGGCCATCTGTTGAAGCGATTACAAGGATAGCACCGTCCATCTGAGCAGCACCGGTAATCATGTTCTTAATATAGTCAGCATGGCCTGGGCAGTCAACGTGAGCGTAGTGACGAACTTCAGTCTCATACTCAACGTGAGCTGTGTTGATTGTGATACCACGTTCTCTCTCTTCAGGAGCCTTATCGATATCAGCATAGTCCTCAAACTTTGCAAAGCCCTTGTTAGCAAGATACTTTGTGATTGCAGCAGTAAGAGTTGTCTTACCATGGTCAACGTGACCGATTGTACCAATGTTTACATGTGGTTTGGTACGGTTAAATTTTTCTTTTGCCATTGGAATTTCCTCCTTAAAATTTACAATAGATAAATTGTCAAAGATATTCTAACAAATACGTATAAAAATATCAAGACTTTTTTGATAATTTATAGTCAATTAGTCTTTCTTAGCTCTTTCGCTGATGATTGACTCACTGATTGACTTAGGAACAGGCTCAAATCCGTCCGGCTCCATTGTATACTGTCCACGACCCTGTGTCTTTGAACGGAGGTCGTTGATATAACCAAACATTTCTGAAAGCGGTACTCTTGAGTTAATCTGCTTAGCACCGGATCTGTCTTCCATACCCTGAATCTGACCACGACGTGAGTTAAGGTCACCGATAACATCGCCCATATATTCCTCAGGAACGATAACAACAACCTTCATCATAGGCTCAAGGATGATTGGCTTAGCGCCCTTAGCAGCATCTTTGAATGCCATAGAACCTGCAATCTTGAATGCCATTTCTGATGAGTCAACCTCGTGATAAGAACCATCATAAAGCTCAACTCTAACATCAACAACATTGTAGCCTGCAAGGATACCGCTCTTCATAGCGCCCTGAATACCGGCATCAACAGCTGGGATATACTCCTTAGGAATAGCACCGCCGACGATCTGGTTAACAAACTCGTAACCCTTACCGATACCATTTTCGTCAAGGTTAGGCATAATACGAATCTTAACGTGACCGTACTGACCTGAACCACCTGACTGTCTCTTATACTTAAGATCTGACTGGCCTTCGCTCTGGATTGTTTCCTTATAAGAAACCTGAGGAGCACCAACATTTGCCTCAACCTTAAATTCACGAAGAAGACGGTCAACAATAATCTCAAGGTGAAGCTCACCCATACCGGCGATGATTGTCTGTCCTGTTTCTTCATCTGTATATGCTTTGAATGTTGGGTCTTCTTCTGCAAGCTTTGCAAGAGCAATACCCATCTTCTCCTGACCTGCCTTTGTCTTTGGCTCAATAGCAACGTTAATAACAGGATCAGGGAAATTCATTGATTCAAGAATAATCGGATGATTCTCATCACAAAGAGTATCACCTGTTGTTGTATTCTTGAGACCTACAGCTGCAGCAATATCACCTGCATAACAAACAGGGATATCTTCTCTGTGGTTAGCGTGCATCTGAAGGATTCTGCCCATTCTTTCTCTCTTATCCTTAACTGAATTGTAGCAAGGTGTACCTGCTTCAATCATACCGGAATAAACACGGAAGAAACAAATCTTACCTACGAATGGGTCAGTTGCAATCTTAAATGCAAGAGCTGCGAAAGGCTCATCATCAGATGAATGGCGAGCTTCTTCCTCTTCTGTGTCAGGATTAACGCCCTTGATTGACTCAACGTCTGTAGGAGCAGGCATATAATCAACAACAGCATCAAGGAGTGGCTGAACACCCATATTACGATAAGAAGTACCGCAGCAGATAGGAACCATATCATTTGCAATTGTTGAAGAACGGATGATTCTCTTGATATCAGCTACTGAGATAGCGTCCTCACCCTCTTCAAAATATTTCTCCATAAGCTCCTCGTCCTGTTCTGCAACATGTTCGATAAGCTCTGTTCTGTATTTTTCAGCAAGTTCCTTCATATCTTCAGGAATATCCTGAATCTCAAACTTCATACCCTTTTCTTTATCAGGATCGATATAGATAATAGCATGATTTTCAACAAGGTCAATGATGCCCTTGAAGGTATCCTCACTTCCGATTGGAAGCTGGATTGGAAGAGCATTACACTTGAAACGGTCTTTAACCATTTCCAATGCTCTGTAGAAATCGGCACCCATGATATCCATCTTATTAACATAGATCATTCTCGGTACCTTATATTCATCAGCCTGTCTCCAAACAGTTTCAGACTGCGGCTCAACACCGCCCTTTGCACAAAGAACAGTAACTGAACCGTCGAGTACACGAAGTGAACGCTGTACTTCTACTGTGAAGTCAACGTGACCCGGTGTATCTATAATATTGATTCTATGGTCTTTCCAGAAACAAGTTGTTGCAGCAGATGTGATTGTAATACCACGCTCCTGCTCCTGCTCCATCCAGTCCATTGTTGCAGAACCCTCGTGAGTCTCACCAATTTTGTGATTGATACCTGTGTAATACAGAATTCTCTCGGTGGTAGTTGTTTTACCTGCATCAATATGAGCCATAATACCAATATTTCTTGTCATTTCAAGAGATACTTTTCTTGGCATAATATCCTCCTATTAATATCTGAAATGAGCAAATGCTTTGTTTGCTTCTGCCATCTTGTGTGTATCGTCGCACTTCTTTACTGCGCCGCCGGTCTTATTTACTGCATCCATAATTTCAGCAGCAAGACGTTCCTTCATAGTTCTCTCTGAACGCTGACGCGAATAAAGAGTTATCCAACGAAGACCAAGTGTCTGTCTTCTCTCAGGACGAACCTCAAGAGGAACCTGATAAGTAGCACCGCCGATACGACGAGCCTTTACTTCGAGTACAGGCATTACATTTTCCATTGCAGCTTCAAAAGTCTCAAGTGGATCGTTGCCTGTCTTTTCTTTAACGATGTCAAATGCTCCGTAAACGATTTTCTGAGCGACACCCTTTTTTCCATCAAGCATAATGTTGTTGATCAGTCTTGTAACAAGTTTTGAGTTGTACAATGGATCAGGTAATACATCACGCTTAGCGATTTGACCTCTTCTTGGCATCTCGCTTCCCTCCTTCATAAATTTTCAATGAGTTCATAGGTACTCGGTTTTCCCGTGGAGTCAACAAAAGATCATATACGCTATTTATAATTAGGTATATAAACTATTGTTATTCCATAAGAAATAATTTCGGCTTACTTCTTAGCAGCCTTTGGTCTCTTTGCACCGTACTTTGAACGGCTCTGCATTCTGCCGTTTACGCCCTGTGTATCAAGAGTACCACGAATGATGTGGTAACGTACACCAGGAAGGTCCTTAACACGGCCGCCGCGAATCATAACAACAGAGTGCTCCTGAAGGTTATGACCAACGCCAGGAATGTAAGCAGAAACTTCAATTCCGTTTGTAAGACGAACTCTGGCAATCTTACGAAGAGCTGAGTTAGGCTTCTTAGGAGTAGCTGTTTTAACTGCTGTGCATACGCCGCGCTTCTGTGGAGAATTGTTATCATTCATAACATTCTTCTTTGTGTCAAGACTCTTTAAAAGTGCAGGTGTCTTTGACTTTTTCTCAATAGACTTACGACCTGTTCTTACGAGTTGGTTAAAGGTAGGCAATAGTTTATCTCCTTTCAAATCATATTTTATACGCAATGTGCGTATAAATCATACAACAATTATAAAAATTATTATATCATTTACACGCACATTTTGGAGCGAAAGTAATTTCGCCCCAAAATGTTGTGTTTTTCACCAAATAAATGCATAATGATTTGTTAAATATAAACAAACTCACACCCATGCAAATTAGCATTATACATTAATTCATTGTATTTGTCAACAGTTCCTGCAATTGTTCAAGATTTAAAATCTCGTCACTTCCCTCTGAAGAGAAATAGCTTGGAACAACATCAACCTTTCTGAATACATCCATACCTGTACCTGCAGGAACAAGCTTACCGATAATAACATTTTCCTTAAGACCGATAAGCGGATCGCTCTTGCCCTTAATAGCGGCATCGGTAAGAACTCTTGTTGTCTCCTGGAAGGATGCAGCTGAAAGGAATGAATCCGTAGCAAGAGAAGCCTTTGTAATACCCATAAGGATTGGAATATAGGTTGCCTTCTCAAGGTTCGTTTCACCGGCCTTGATTCTTGCATCAATCTTGGCATTTTCTTCGTCAACAGCAGCAACATCAACCATTGTACCTGAAACCAGGTCAGTACTACCTGCATTATCAACCGTACACTTTTTAAGCATCTGACGTACAATAACCTCGATATGCTTATCGTTGATATCAACACCCTGTGTACGGTATGCGAACTGTACCTCTTTGATAAGGTAGTTATAAACAGCCTCTTCACCGAGAATTGCCAGTACATCGTGTGGATTGACAGCACCCATTGTGAGCTCTGTACCCTTCTGAATATGAGCACCCTCAACAATGTTTTCGCAGAGACGTGCACCATAAGGAATGAGGTATTTTTTCTCTTCAGCAGTTTCACTGTTGAATACAACAACGTGACGGCTCTTCTTGATTTCCTCAAATCTTACATCACCCTCAATTTCAGAGAGAATAGCAAGCTGTTTCGGCTTTCTAGCCTCGAAGAGCTCCTCAACTCTAGGAAGACCCTGAGTGATATCAGCGCCACCGGCAACACCACCGGTATGGAAGGTTCTCATTGTAAGCTGAGTACCCGGCTCACCGATTGACTGAGCTGCGATAATACCAACTGCCTCACCGACCTGAACAGGCTCATTGAAGGCAAGGTTTGCACCATAGCACTTGCGGCATACACCGTGACGTGATTTACAAGTAATAAGTGAACGGATTTTAACAGACTCAATACCTGCATCAACAATGCGCTTAGCATCTTCAGCGGTCATCATTCTGTCAGTTTCCATAAGAACCTCGCCTGTATTCGGATCAATAACAGGCTCAACACAGAAACGACCCGTAAGTCTTTCCTCAAGCGGCTCAAGAACACGATTGCCGTCCATAATTTTTGAAACTACGATACCGTCATGGCAGCCGCAGTCATCATCACGGATGATAACATCCTGTGATACGTCAACAAGACGACGAGTAAGGTAACCTGAGTCAGCTGTACGAAGAGCTGTATCGGCAAGACCTTTACGAGCACCACGGGAAGAAATGAAGTATTCAAGAATATTAAGACCTTCACGGTAGTTCGCACGGATAGGAACCTCGATTGTCTTACCAGCTGTATTTGCGATAAGACCTCTCATACCTGCAAGCTGACGAAGCTGTGATGTACTACCACGAGCACCTGAGTCAACCATCATATGGATTGGGTTATGAGCACCGTCGAAGTTACTTGTAAGCTCATTGGAAACCTTGTTTGTACAATCCTCCCAAGCTTTGATTACTGCAGAAGAACGCTCCTCATTCGTAATAAGACCATAGTTGTAATTGTATGTGATTTCATCAACTCGCTTTTCAGCTTCAGTAAGGTAATCTTTCTTCTTTTCAGGAATAAGTGCGTCGATAACGGCTACTGTTGTACCTGAAATTGTTGAGTATTTATAGCCCTGATTCTTAATTGCATCGAGAACACCTGAAGCAATGGATACACCGTGAACATTAATACATCTTTCGGCGATCTGACCGAGCTGCTTTTTCTTAACAACAAATGAAATTTCAAGGTCAAATTCCTTTTCAGGATCATTTCTGTCAACAAAACCGAGATCCTGAGGAATAGGATTATTAAATATGATTCTGCCGATTGTGGTAACAATAAGTGCACTTCTTGTTACGCCGTTTTCTTCCTTTGTAACACGGATTTTAGCAGGTGAATGCATACCGAGAGAGCCCTCCTGATAAGCCATCATTGCTTCATCCTTGTCTCTGTAAATACTATAAGAACGATAGAAACCATATTTTTCGGTGAATTCTTCATCATCAATTTCGCAAAGAATATCAGCGTTAGGAACGAATTTTCTTGGGTCTTCAATTCCCTTATTGATTTCTGCCTTAACCTCGTTGAATGAAACCTCCTGTGTTCTTGCCTCATCTCTGAAAAACTTAGGCTGACCCTGCTCACCCTCTTTAATCATTGTTAAATAGTATGAACCGATAACCATATCCTGTGTAGGAACAGCAACAGGCTTACCATCTGAAGGCTTGAGGAGGTTATTGGCAGCGAGCATAAGCATTCTTGCCTCTGCCTGAGCCTCTGCTGAAAGAGGAACGTGAACAGCCATCTGGTCACCGTCGAAGTCAGCATTGAACGCTGTACAAGCAAGCGGATGAAGCTTGATTGCTCTGCCCTCAACAAGTACAGGCTCAAATGCCTGAATACCAAGTCTGTGAAGTGTAGGAGCACGGTTAAGCATAACAGGATGATCTCTGATTACAACCTCAAGAGAATCCCAAACAGCAGGATTAGATGCTCTTTCAACCATCTTTCTTGCTGATTTGATATTTGATGCAACACCGGTTTCCACAAGTCTCTTCATAACAAAAGGCTTGAAGAGCTCAATTGCCATTTCCTTAGGGAGACCGCACTGGTGCATCTTAAGCTCAGGACCAACAACGATAACAGAACGTCCTGAATAGTCAACACGCTTACCAAGTAAGTTCTGACGGAAACGTCCCTGCTTACCCTTAAGCATATCTGAAAGTGATTTAAGAGGTCTGTTGTTCGGACCTGTTACAGGTCTGCCGCGACGACCATTATCTATAAGAGCGTCAACGGATTCCTGAAGCATTCTTTTTTCATTTCTTACAATGATTTCAGGAGCACCGAGCTCAAGAAGTCTCTTAAGACGATTGTTACGATTAATAACACGTCTGTAAAGATCATTCAAATCTGATGTGGCAAATCTGCCGCCGTCCAGCTGTACCATAGGACGGATATCCGGAGGAATTACAGGGATAGCATCAAGGATCATCCACTCAAGCTTGTTGCCGCTGTGATAGAAAGCATCAACAACATCAAGTCTCTTGAGGAGTCTGACTCTCTTCTGTCCTGTTGCACCCTCAAGCTCAGCAGTAAGCTCTTCACGAAGCTGAGCTACATCAATGCTCTGAAGAAGCTCCTTGATTGCTTCAGCACCCATACCTGCCTTGAAGTCATCTTCATATCTCTCACGCATTTCTGCATATTCTTTTTCATTCAGAATCTGCATTTTCTCAAGAGGGGTATCACCCGGATCGGTTACAATATAAAGTGCGAAATAAAGCACCTTTTCAAGATATCTTGGGCTGATATCAAGAACAAGACCGAGACGGCTCGGAATACCCTTGAAATACCAGATATGTGATACAGGGGCTGCAAGCTCAATATGACCCATACGTTCACGGCGTACCTTTGCACGTGTAATCTCAACACCACAGCGCTCGCAGACCTTGCCCTTATAACGGACTCTCTTATACTTTCCGCAGTGACATTCCCAGTCCTTCATAGGACCGAAAATTCTTTCGCAGAAAAGGCCGTCACGTTCCGGCTTAAGAGTTCTGTAATTTATTGTTTCCGGCTTTGTTACTTCACCGTAAGACCACTCACGAATCTTTTCCGGAGAAGCGAGACCGATTTTTATAGAACTGAATTCATTTTCATAATTATCCATTTGGAAGCACACTCCTTTTTATTATTTATGTTAGCGGAAGTCGTATCAGATTATTTATTCTTCGTCTTCGTAATTATCACTGAATGTATCAGCAAACAAATCGGAGAACTCATCTGACTGACCTGCTTCCTCATTCTGACCGTCGGCATCTTCAACGCCGTAGCCTTCCTGTCCTTCAAAATCATTTACAGTTGTAAATGCCTGAGCGTCAATCGGCTGAATGCCTGTTCCGTCATCAAGATCCTGCTTAAGCTCAACCTCATTGCCCTCGCTGTCCAGTACCACTGTATCAAGACCGAGTGCCTGAAGCTCCTTGAAGAGAACCTTGAAAGATTCAGGAGTACCGGCTGTCGGAATATTTTCGCCCTTAACGATTGACTCGTAAGTTCTTACACGGCCCACAACGTCATCTGACTTGATTGTGATGATTTCCTGAAGAGTATAGGCAGCACCATAAGCCTCGAGTGCCCAAACTTCCATTTCACCGAAACGCTGTCCGCCGAACTGAGCTTTACCGCCGAGCGGCTGCTGAGTTACAAGGCTGTAAGGACCTGTTGAACGAGCGTGAATCTTATCATCAACAAGGTGATGGAGCTTAAGATAATACATATAACCAACAGTAATTCTGTTGTCGAACTTCTCACCTGTACGTCCGTCAATCAGCTCTGTCTTACCATCGAATACCTTGTTACCGTTTTCATCAATATAGTAACCGATATCAGCAAGCTCAAGACAATCACGGATATCCTGCTCGTGCGCACCGTCGAATACAGGTGTCATCATCTTCCAGCCAAGTGCCATTGCAGCATAGCCGAGATGAACCTCAAGCACCTGACCGATGTTCATACGTGAAGGTACACCGAGAGGGTTAAGAACGATGTCAAGCGGTCTGCCGTCAGGAAGGAATGGCATATCCTCCTGCGGAAGAATTCTTGAAACAACGCCCTTGTTACCGTGACGACCTGCCATCTTATCGCCGACCTGAATCTTACGCTTCTGAGCAATGTATACTCTTACTACCTTATTGACACCGGGTGAAAGCTCATCACTGTTGGCACGTGTAAATACCTTAACGTCTACTACGATACCGTATTCACCGTGAGGAACACGCATGGAGGTATCTCTTACCTCTCTTGCCTTTTCACCAAAGATTGCACGGAGAAGTCTTTCCTCTGCAGTAAGCTCTGTTTCACCCTTAGGTGTAACCTTACCTACAAGGATATCGCCTGAATGAACCTCAGCACCTACACGGATAACACCGTCAGCATCAAGGTCCTTAA
This sequence comes from uncultured Oscillospiraceae bacterium, assembly GCA_900544515.1. Classification (GTDB taxonomy): domain Bacteria; phylum Bacillota; class Clostridia; order Oscillospirales; family Acutalibacteraceae; genus Eubacterium_R. The sequence continues at coordinate 10,736 of UQVI01000030.1, forward strand.
GAGCATCCTCACCAACGTTAGGAATATCTCTTGTGATTTCCTCAGGACCGAGCTTTGTATCACGTGACTCAACCTCATGCTCTTCTATATGAATAGATGTATAAACATCATCACGAACAATCTTTTCATTAATAAGAACCGCATCCTCGTAGTTATAACCTTCCCAAGTCATAAATCCGATAAGTGCATTCTTACCGAGTGAAATCTCACCATTGCAGGTTGCAGGACCATCGGCAATTACCTGTCCGTCCTCAACTGTCTGATGAAGGGAAACGATCGGACGCTGGTTGATACAGGTTCCCTGGTTGGAGCCTGAGAACTTAACAAGCTCATACTTGTCAACCTCTTTGTCCTTCGTTGTAATTTCAATTACGTCAGCATCAACTGCTGTAACTGTACCGCCGCGCTTGGCAATAACAACTACACCTGAGTCATAAGCTGCTTTATATTCCATACCTGTTCCGACAACCGGAGCAACTGTTTTAAGAAGAGGCACTGCCTGACGCTGCATGTTCGCACCCATAAGAGCACGGTTTGCGTCATCGTTTTCAAGGAACGGAATCATTGCTGTAGCAACGGATACTACCATCTTAGGTGATACGTCCATATAGTCAACCTTTTCAGGCTCAAGAGTCATGAACTCATCACGGTAACGGCAGGTTACCCTCTGGTTTGCAAATCTGCCGTTTTCATCAAGCGGCTCATTTGCCTGAGCAACAACATAGCTGTCCTCAACATCAGCGGTCATATATACAACCTCATCTGTAACTACGCCTGTCTCCTTATCAACTTTACGGTAAGGAGCCTCAATGAAGCCGTATTCATTAAGACGGCTGTAGCAAGCAAGGTAAGAAATAAGACCGATGTTAGGTCCTTCAGGGGTCTCGATAGGACACATTCTTCCGTAGTGGGTATAATGTACGTCTCGAACCTCGAAGCCTGCACGGTCTCTTGAAAGACCGCCTGGACCAAGTGCTGAAAGTCTTCTCTTATGTGTAAGCTCAGCAAGCGGATTGTTCTGGTCCATAAACTGTGAAAGAGGTGATGAACCGAAGAATTCCTTGATAGCAGCAACAACAGGTCTGATATTGATAAGAGCCTGCGGAGTGATAGACTCCTCATCATCCTGTGCCTGAAGAGTCATTCTTTCACGGATAACTCTTTCCATTCTTGTGAAACCGATTCTTACCTGATTCTGAAGAAGCTCACCTACTGCACGGATTCTTCTGTTTCCAAGATGATCGATATCATCAAGGGAACCAACACCGAAAGCAAGGTTAATAAGATAAGATACAGTAGCGAAAATATCGTCTATTATAATATGTTTAGGGATAAGGTCATCTGCTCTGAACTCAATTTCCTCTTTAAGAGCAGCCTCATCATCGCCGCACTTTTCAAGAATTTCTGAGAGAACTCTGTATGAAACCTTTTCATTGATACCGAAAGGCTTGCAGTCAAAATCAATATAAGCATTGATATCAACCATACCGTTTGAAGCAATCTTGATTTCTCTGCCGTCAACATCGATATATGCAAACATAACACCTGCATTCTCAATTTCAACAGCCTTTTCAGGAGTAATCTTTTCGCCTGCATCTGCAAGGAATTCACCCTGAGGAGAAATGATTGGCTGAGTAAGAGTCTGATTTGTAAGTCTGTCGCTTATAGCAAGCTTTTTATTGTACTTATATCTGCCGACTCTTGAAAGGTCATATCTGTGTGCATCAAAGAATAAGCCGTCAAGATGAGCCTGTGCAGTCTCAAGTGTAGGAGGCTCGCCCGGACGCAGCTTCTTGTAAACCTCAAGAAGTGCCTCCTCCTTATTCTTTGTTGTATCCTTCTCAATTGTAGCAAGAATTCTCTCGTCCTCACCAAAATAATCAATGATTTCCTGATCAGTGCCGAGACCTAATGCTCTGAGGAAAGTTGTAATATAAATTTTTCTGTTCTTGTCAATACGAACGTAGAAAAGATCATTGGCATCCGTTTCATACTCAAGCCAAGCACCGCGGTTCGGAATTACAGTATTTGTAAATAATTCCTTACCTGTCTTATCGTGGTCCATATTGTAATACACACCCGGTGAACGAACAAGCTGAGATACGATACATCTTTCAGCACCGTTGATAACGAACGTACCTGCATCGGTCATCCAAGGGAAATCACCCATAAACACAGTGTTTTCCTTAACCTCGCCTGTCTCCTTGTTCATAAGTCTTGCTCTTACCTTTAAAGGCTTTGCATAAGTCACGTCACGTGCTTTGCACTGAGCAATCGTGTATTTAGGCTCATCGTCCATTGAAAAATCGATGAAGTCCAGTACAAGGTTTCCTGTGTAATCGGTGATTGAGCCGATATCCCTGAACACCTCTTTAAGACCTTCATCAAGGAACCATTGGTATGAGCTTTTCTGAACCTCAATCAGATTAGGCATCTGCATAACCTCATTGATTTTTGCAAAGTTCTTTCGAGTGGTCGTACCGAGCTGGGTATCCTTCACATTTACCATAAGAGTCACTCCAATCTAAATTTATGTAAAAACGGCATATTTTCGCTTATTTCCGACAGAAAAGCTACTGCTTTTTGTTTCGGATTCTTTCAGGAACAATTCCCATATGAGCATAAATTTCCATTTTAGATGTCCTATAACTGTCTCTTATACACATCTCCGAGCCCACGAGACTAAGGCGAATCTCG